>CALMDF010000191.1 GCA_937864895.1 uncultured Holophagales bacterium
GGTAGCCCCCCTTCTCGGCGGCGACGGCGTCCCAGGGGACGCGCCGCGAGGGGCGCTGCCGCGAGACCCCGTCGAGGCCGGTGACCTCGACGGCCGAGGCCGTCAGCCGGACGAAGTCGCCGTCCTCGAGGAAGACGAGGTCGCGAGTGTGGGGAAGGAGCGCCGTCGCGTCGGAGGCGACGAGGTTCTCCCCCTCCCCGATGCCGAGGACGATCGGCGGGCCGTTCTTGGCGACGTAGAGGACGTGCGGCTCGTCGGCCGAGAGGACGACGACGGCGTACATCCCGGTCATCCTGGCGAGGACGGAGCGGACGACCTCCCCGAACGAGGTTTCCGGCGCGTCGGCGCGCGCGGCGCCGATCGCCTGGGCGATGACCTCCGAGTCCGTCTCCGACGTGAAGGGGACGCCGCGGGCGAGGAGCTCCTTCTTGAGCGGGAGGAAGTTCTCGATGATGCCGTTGTGGATGACGACGACCCGCCCCGAGGCGTCGCGGTGGGGATGGGCGTTCTCCTCGGACGGGCGGCCGTGGGTCGCCCAGCGCGTGTGACCGATGCCGGTCCGCCCGGCGGGCGGGTCGTCCCCGAGTCGCGACGTGAGGTTCCCGAGCTTCCCCTCGCTCCGGGTCACCCGCACGACGCCGTCCTCGCCGAGGACGGCGATCCCGGCCGAGTCGTAGCCGCGGTACTCGAGGCGCTTCAGCCCGTCGACGAGGATCGGCGTCGCCTCCCTCGGCCCCACGTACCCGACGATGCCGCACATGGTTCTACTCCTTGGTCGTCCACCGACTGCGGTCGACCCGCGCACGCGGGAAACGCCGGGGCACCATCGGTCGGCTCGTCATGTTCTCGGGGAACCCGGACGCCGGGTCCCCCGAACCCCTCCGCGCGGGCTTCACTTTACAGCCGCTCTGGCCGCCTTCTCGGCCGTCTTCCGCTCGCGGTAACGGGCCCCGCCCCCCTCGATCGTCTTCTGCGGGACGCGCGAGGTGGCGAGGGCGCCGGCGGGGACGTCCTTCGTGATCGTAGCCCCGGCGCCGACCACCGCGCCGTCTCCCACCGTCACGGGCGCGACGAGCTGGACGTCGGAACCGACGAAGACGCCCGCGCCGATCTCGGTGTGGTGCTTGCCGAAGCCGTCGTAGTTGCAGGTGATGACGCCGGCGCCGACGTTCGTCCGCTCGCCGACGGAGCAGTCGCCGAGGTAGGTGAGGTGGTTCGCCTTGGCCCCCTTCGCGAGGCGGGCCTTCTTCGTCTCGACGAAGTTCCCGACGTGGACCTCGGGGCCGAGGTCGGTCCCCTCGCGGAGGCGGGCGAACGGCCCGACGACGGCCCCGTCGCCGACGACGGCGCGCTCGATCACGCAGTACGGGCGGACGACGACGTTCGCGCCGATCGTCGACGATGCGACGACGCACCCCTGCCCGATCCGCGAGCCCGCGCCGACCGACGAGGCGCCGGTGATCGTGACGAACGGCTCGACGACGGCGTCGGGGCCGAACGTCACCCCCTCGTCGAGGGTGATCGTCTCGGGTCTCACGAGCGTGGCCCCGGCGGCCATCGCCGCGAGCGCGGCGCGACGGCGCAGGAGCGCGTCGACCTCCGCCAGCTCCGCCCGCGAGTTGACGCCGAGGACCTCGGAGGCGTCCCCGGCCGGGATCGCGACGACGCCGATCCCCTCCTCGACGGCGAGCCCGAGGACGTCCGTGAGGTAGAACTCCCCCTGGGCGTTCTCGTCCGTCAGGCGCGGCAGCTGCCGCTCGAGGACGGCCCGGTCGAACGCGTAGAGCCCCGAGTTGATCTCGCCGATCGCCCGTTCCGCGGGCGAGGCGTCCTTCGCCTCGACGATGCGCGCGAAGCGGCCCTCGCCGTCCCTGACGACGCGGCCGTAGGAGCCGGCGTCGGCGAGGTGCGCCGTCAGGACGGCGATCCCCGTGCCGGACCCGGCGTCGAGCGCCCCCTCGAGCCGCGCGAGCGTGCCGGCCGTGAGGAGCGGGACGTCCCCGGCGAGGACGACGACGCGCGTCGCGTCTCCGAGGGCCGCGAGGGCGGCGCGGACGGCGTCCCCGGTCCCGCGCGGCGGGTCCTGGACGACGACGACGGCATCCGGCGCGGTCCGCGCGAGGTGGGGGATCAGCTCCTCCCGCCCGGCCCCCGCGACGACGACGAGCCGCGAGCCGGGGCGCCCCGCGAGGAGCGCGCGCGCCGCCGCGACCACGTGGTCGACGAGGGGCTTGCCCGCCGCCTCGTGGAGGACCTTCGGCCGCGCGGACCTCATCCTCACCCCCCGGCCCGCGGCGAGGAGGACGACGGCCACCGGAACGGGCACGGGTCAGTGCCTCCCGACGAGGGACTCGAAGAGGGGCTCGTGCCTGAGGGGCGCGAGGTCCGCCTCGAGGCGGGCCTGGATCCGGTTCTGGTCCGAGGCCGCGATCGCCTCGCGAAGGCTGGCGATCGCCTCGGCGTTCCGGCCGTTCAGGGCCAGGCAGCACGCAGCGAGGTAGGCGAGGCGCCCGTCCGGGTCTCCCTGCCCGTTCGACGACTGGACGAGCTCGAGCGCCCGGAGGCAGTTCCCCCGGTTCTTCTCGATGACCGCGGCGTGGTAGATCTCCACCGGTCCCCGGAGCGGCTTCTCCCGTTCCTTCTTCCCGTTCTTCGAGACGGCGAGGAACGTCCGGGCACGGTCGATGAGCTCGCGCTCGTCGGGGTGGATCTCGAGGAGCTCCGTGAAGCAGCGGGCGGCCGCCTCCATCTCGCGCCGGTGGAAGTGCTCCATTCCCTTCTCGAAGAGCTTCCGCGCCTGGGACAGCTCCCGGGTCGCCTCGCGGAGCGTCGCGGGGGGCTTGCGGGCGCCCACGGCTTCCGCGGACTCCGCCTGGATCTCGCGGATCTTCTTCTCGATGTCCACGAGCGGGACCCCGAGCGCCCTCGACGCGCTCTGGAGATCCGTCCGTCCCACGTTGGCGCGCAGCCAGCGGATTTCGTCCTGCGTCCAGTGCCTGCTCATTCCAAGTCCTCCGGGCACGCCATACGGGCCGCGTATTCTCATCACCCACCGAACGAAGGTCAAGGCGTGCAAACCCGGCGCAGGATCCGGGGCGTAGCAGCCGTGATGGAGCGCACGGGATGGGACGCCGTCGTCGTAGGGGCCGGGGTCGGGGGTCTCGTCGCCGCCGGCCTCCTGGCGCGCGCCGGCCGGAAGGTCCTCCTCCTCGAGGCCCACGAGACCCCCGGCGGCTGCGCCGG
>CALMDF010000192.1 GCA_937864895.1 uncultured Holophagales bacterium
CGCGACGGCGTCCCCGGGAGGCCCTTCCCGGTGACCTTCCCCGCCGGTGACCTTCCCCGCTTGACGCCCCGCAGCGGCGGGCGCATCCTTCCCGGTGGCTGAGATCGAGTTTCACCGGATGTCGGCCGCATCAGAATGCCTCACTCGCGACACCCCGCCACCCTCCTCGATCTCCGCAAGGGAGAGGAAGCCGTCCTCGACAGGATCGACCTCCCCGAGGACGTGAAGCAGCGCCTCATGGAGCTGGGTTTCCTTCCCGGGAGCCGGGTCGCCGCGTCCTTCCGCGCCCCGGGCGGAGACCCGCGGGTCTTCAGCGTCGACGGAACGGAGATCGCCCTCCGCTGCGAGACCGCAGCCCGCCTCCATCTCCGCACCCCCGCGAAGAAGGACGCCGCGAGGCCTTCGTGACCGGCCCGGAGAGCCTGCCGGCCCACGCGGGCTCGACGGGGGCGGTACCGGGAACGCACCCGGCGCGCGTCGTCGCGGTCGTCGGGCCCCCCAACTCGGGCAAGTCCACCCTCTTCAACCGCCTCACCGGGCTCAGGCAGAAGGTCGCGAACTTCCCGGGCGTCACCGTCGAGCAGCACCTCGGCAAGCTGAAGATGGAAGACGCGGCCGAGCTCGACATCATCGACCTCCCGGGCGTCTACAGCCTCACGCCGCGCTCGGAGGACGAGCAGGTCACGCACGACGTCCTGATGGGGCGGATGCCGGGCGTCCCGAAGCCCGACACCATCCTCCTCATCCTCGACGTCACGAACCTGGGCCGCCACCTCGTCCTCGCCGCCCCGATCCTCGCCCTGGGCCTCCCGACGCTCATCGTCCTGAACATGGCGGACGAGCTGGAGAAGAGGGGGGGCGACGTGGAGCCGGAGGCCCTCGCGCAGCGCCTCGGAGCCCCGGTCGCGCTCATCAGCGCCGCGAGCGGCGACGGGTACGACACCGTCCTGCAGTTCCTCCGGGGCCGGATCGGCGTCCCGCGCCCGATGGACCTCCTCCCGGTCCTCTCGGACATCCCGCGGTGCCGCGAGTGGGCCGCGCGCCTCGGCGAGGCCGCGAGCTACCAGGCCCCCGCGCCGCCCGTCTGGACCCGCCGCCTCGACGGCATCTTCCTTCACCCCGTCGCGGGCCCCCTCGTCTTCCTCGCGGTCGTGGTCGGCGTCTTCCAGACGATCTTCACCGCCGCCGTGCCTCTCATGGACCTCGTGGACCGCGGCGTCGGCGCCTCGGGCGCCTGGCTCGGTTCGGCGCTCCCCGCGGGGGTCTTCCGCGACCTCCTCGTCGAAGGGGTCTGGGCCGGGGTCGGCTCGGTCCTCGTCTTCCTCCCCCAGATCCTCCTCCTCTTCTTCTTCCTCGGCGTTCTCGAGGACTCGGGCTACCTCGCCCGGGCGGCCCTCATCGCCGACCGGACGATGGCGAAGGTCGGCCTCCAGGGGAAGTCGTTCATCCCCCTCCTCTCGGCCTACGCGTGCGCGGTGCCCGCGATCATGGCGACGCGCACGATCGAGAACAAACGGGACCGCATCGCGACGATCCTCATCGCGCCCTTCATGACCTGCTCGGCGCGGCTCCCCGTCTACACGCTCGTCATCGCGGCCTTTCTCCCGGACCGGCCGCTCGTCGGGCCCTTTCTCGGCTCGCGCGCGGCGGCGCTCCTCGGCCTCTACGTCCTCGGCTTCGTCGCCGCGGTCGCCACCGCGCGGGTCCTGAAGTCGTCGGTCCTGAAGAGCGAGCGGACCCCCTTCGTCCTCGAGATGCCGCCCTACCGCCGGCCGACCGCCCGCCAGATCGGCCTGCGCCTCTTCGACCGGACGAAGGTCTTCCTCCAGCGCGCGGGGACCGTCATCCTCGGCATGTCGATCGCGCTCTGGGTCCTGGCGCACGTGCCGCTCCAGAACGGCGCGGCCCCCCGGATCGCCGAGAGCTTCGCGGGGACGATCGGCCGGACGGTGGAGCCGATCATCGAGCCCCTCGGGTTCAACTGGAAGATCGGCATCGGGCTCATCACGTCTCTCGCCGCGCGCGAGGTCATCGTCGGGACGCTCGGGACGATCTACGGCATCGAGGGCGACGAGACGGGGGCGAGCCTGCAGGAAGCCCTCCGCCACGACCTGACCCCGGCGGGCGCCGTCGCCCTCCTCGTCTTCTTCGCCTTCGCGATGCAGTGCATGTCGACGATCGCCGTCGTCAAGCGCGAGACGGGGGGCTGGACCTGGCCGATCCTGCAGTTCACCTACATGGGGGTCCTCGCCTGGGGCGGGGCGTTCGTCGCGTTCCGCACCGTCACCTGGTTCCTGGCCTGACGCGGCCCCGTGTCGTCCCGGGCCGGCCGGAGCGTGCCGGGGCTTTCCTCGCGGGGCCTCTCTCGGCGATCCTCGTCCTGCGGACCTCGGCGGCCCCACGCCAGGCCGCGGGAGAGAAACCATGACGCGAGCCGTCCGGACGATCCTCGCCCTCCTCCTCCTCGCGGCCGCCCTCCCGGGCTGCCGAAAGGAGGCGGACCCGGTGCGCGCGACCCTCGACGCCCTCGCGGCGGCCGCCGACGACCGCGATGCGGACGCGGTGGAAGGGCTCCTCGCCTCGGCCTACGCCGACGCCGAGCACGGCGACCGCACCGCGGCGGTCCTGACGATTCGACGCTACTTCGCGGCCTACGAGTCGATCTCGGCCAGCTTCTCGGACCTCGAGATCGACTGGAAGCCCGACCTCGCCCGCGCCACCTTCACGGCTTCCTTCAACGGATCGCCGAGGAAGTTCGGTTCCCTCGACGCGATGCTCCCCCGCACCGCAAAGGTGAAGTTCGAGATGAACCTCGTGCCGGAGGAAGGCGGGTGGAAGGTGTCCTGGGCCGGGTGGTCGGTCGTCCCGGGAAGCGAGGGGCCGTAGCCGGGCGGACGGGTCGCGCCCGCCCGGCCTCACTTCAGCTGGAAGGCCTTCAGGTCGAGCGCCTCGCCGATGCGCCGCCGGAACTCCGCCGCCTCCAGGGAGCCGGCCTGCCGGCCCGACTCCGCCTCGATGCGCGCGAGAGCCTCGGCCCAGACCCGTTCCCGCCGGGCGATCTCGTCGGGGTCCTTCACGCGCCCGAAGTCCTGCACGAACTTGTTGTGCCGGCAGAGCATCCGGAAGGCGTAGTAGGTGTTCGGCCGGCGAAGGGGGAGGCCGAGGACGCGCACGTCGTTGCCGACGCTGTGGATCGGCTGCCCCCACTCGCCGTAGCCGCCGAAGATCGTCCCGAGCTTCTCGAG
>CALMDF010000193.1 GCA_937864895.1 uncultured Holophagales bacterium
GAACGCCCGCGCGTCGCCGGCCGGAACGAGCCACCCGTCGACGATGGCGCCGGGGACCGCGAGGTGACGGAGGACCTGCAGGACCACGTCCCGATTCTCCTCCGAGAGGGCCTCCTGGAAAGCACGTCGAAGCCGGTCGCCCGAGATCCGGGCGAAGGCCCCGCTCTCGACGGCCCGCTTCATGGCGTCGACGAATCCCCCGTCGAGGGTGAAGCCGAGCCGGGCCGCGTAACGCGCGGCCCTGAAGACCCTCGTCGGGTCGTCCGCGAGGGAATCCGGGTGAAGGAGACGGATGCGTCGAAGCCCGAGGTCCCGCTCGCCTTCGAAGGGATCGAGGAGCGGGCCTTCGACTCCGGTCTCGCCGAGGCGAAAGGCCATCGCGTGGATGGTGAAGTCGCGCCGGGCGAGGTCCCGTGAGATCGGCACGCCGGTCCGCACGACCGGGAGCGCCCCCGGGTGGTGATAGGTCTCCTCGCGCGTCGCGGCGACGTCGACCCGCTCGCCTTCCGGCGCCCGGAGTGTCGCGGTCCCGAACCTCTCGTGGCGCGCCCTGCAGGTCCAGCCTGGTTCGCCGGAGAGTTCCGAGACGGTGGCCGCCGCGCCGGCGACCGGTCCCTCGAGGGCGGCGTCGACGTCGACGGGAGGCCTCCCCAGCAGGGAGTCCCGGACGGCGCCCCCGACGAGGTAGGCGCCGACCTTCGCGGTCCGCGCCGCCCGGGCGACCGCGGCGAGGAGCTCGACGTTCGGGCCGCCCGGGGTTTCGCTCACGAGCGGGCGTAGACGTAGCGGACCGACCCCGGCCCCAGGAGCTGCTCGAGCCCCTTCGTCAGCTCCGGAGTGGGGCGGACCGCGAGGCGGCCCGCGGCCCGCACGGTCACCTCCCAGTGCCCGGCGCGCCTCACCTCGAGCGAGACCGGAACCGAGCCGGGGGAGGACTCCAGCAGCTCGCGAACGGAAGAGAGCGTCTCGTCGAGCGTCCCGGGGACTGGCGTGACGAGGCGAATCTCGGACGCCGCCGCCTCGCGCATCCCTTCTATCCCCTGGATCTCTCTCGCGATGACCTCCACGGGTCCGGCGCCGCCCTCCCCCTCCGGCTCGGGCGCTCCGGGCGCCGACGACGAACGGACGGTTCCGGAGACGAGCACGGCCCGCCCTTCGGCGAGCCAGGGACCGACCCGCTCGAGGAGCGACGCGAAGATGGTCACCGGAACGGACCCCGTCAGATCCTCCAGGATCCCCTTCGCCATCATCTTCCCCTCGTTCTGCCCCTTCTTGATCTGAGTCTTCTTCAGGGACGCGAGGAGGGCGACGAGCCGCACGTTCTGGTCGACCTTTTCGGAGACCTTTTCCGCCGTCACGTCTCCGAAGAGGCGGATCTCCTCCTCGAACCGCGCGAGCGGGTGGCCGGTGATGTAGAACCCGAGCGTCTCCTTCTCGTAACGGATCCGCTCGTCCGGGGACCATTCGGGAATGTCGGGGAACCGGTCCCCGTGGTCCTGGGCCGACTCGTCCGCGAAGAGCCCTCCCTGGCCCGACTCGCGCGACTTCCTCTCCGCGGCGGCGACGTCCATCGCGGAGTCGACGCCCGCCGCGAGGGTCGCCCGTGACCGGCCGAGCGAGTCGAAGGAGCCGGAGCGGATGAGAGCCTCGATCACCTTCCGGTTGTTCAGGCGCACGTCGACCCTGCAGCAGAAGTCCGTCATCGAGGTGAAGGGGCCGTCCGCCGCCCGGGCGTCGAGGATCGATTTCACGGCGCCCTCCCCGACGCCCTTCACGGCGCCGAGACCGAAGCGGATCGCGTCCCCGTCGGGCGAGAACGAGAGCTCCGAGAAGTTCACGTCGGGAGGCAGGACCGCGATCTTCATCTCCCGGCACGCGTTCACGTACTTGACGACGTCTTCCGACTTTCCCGACGCCGCCGTGAGCGTGGCCGCCATGAACTCCACCGGGAAGTGGACCTTCATCCACGCCGTCCGGTAGGCGAGGAGGGCGTAGACGACGGAGTGCGACTTGTTGAAGCCGTACCGGCCGAACGGGAGGATCAGCTCCCAGAGCTCCTCGGCCTTCTTCTTCTGGACGCCGTTCGCGACCGACTTCTTGACGAACTTCTCTCCCTCGGCCGTGAGGGCCGCCTCGTCCTTCTTCCCGATCGCCTTTCGGAGCTTGTCCGCCTCGCCCGGCGTGTACCCGGCCACGGCCCGGGCGGCGAGCATGACCTGCTCCTGGTAGACGAGGACGCCGTGGGTCTCCTTCAGGAGAGGCTCGAGCTGCGGAAGCGGGTAGTCGAACTTCTTCCCGCGGCGTCTCTCGATGTAGACCTCGACGGTGCCGGCGTCCAGCGCCCCGGGCCGGTAGAGGGCGTTCAGCGCCGCGAGGTCGCTGAAGACGCTCGGCTGGACGCGCCGGAGGAGGTCCCTCATCCCCGAGGACTCGAACTGGAAGATGCCGTCGGTGCGGCCCTCGGAGAAGAGTCGGTAGGCCTCGGGGTCGTTGAGGGGAATCGTCTCGAGGTCGACCTTCCGCCCGATCCGCTTCTCGGCCGACTTCACGGCGTCGTCGAGAATCGTCAGCGTGATGAGCCCGAGGAAGTCCATCTTCAGGAGGCCCATCCTGTCGACGGACTTCATCTCGAACTGGGTCGTGATCTCGTCGTTGTTGTTCTTGTAGAGCGGCAGGTAGTCGACGAGCGGCCTCGGGGCGATGAGGACGCCCGCCGCGTGGACGCCCGCGTGCCGCGACACCCCCTCGAGCCTCTCCCCGAGGTCGAAGAGCTTGCGGTACATCTCGTTGCCGGCGAGCGTGTCGGACAGCTCCTTCACGCTGTGCCGGGCGTCCGCGAGGGTCACGGGCTTTCCGGGGTTCGCCGGGATCATCGCGCAGAGCTTGTTCACCTCCGCGAGCGGCACGTCGAGGACGCGCCCCACGTCGCGGATGACCGCGCGCGCCTTCATGGAGTTGAACGTGATGATCTGCCCGACGTTGTCGCGGCCGTACTTCTTCGTGACGTACTCGATGACCTCTCCGCGGCGTCTCTCGCAGAGGTCCACGTCGATGTCGGGCATCGAGATCCGGTCGGGGTTCAGGAACCGCTCGAAGAGGAGGTCGTACCGGAGCGGGTCGACGTCGGTGATCCCGAGCGTCCACGCGACGAGCGAACCGGCGGCGCTTCCCCGGCCCGGCCCCACGGGAATCCCGCTGTCCTTGGCGAACTTGATGAAGTCCCAGACGATGAGGAAGTAGGCCGACAGGCCCATCTTCTTGATGACCGACAGCTCCCACGCGAGGCGCTCGTCGTAGTCCTTGCGCGGGTGCTTCGTCCGGCCCGTGGCGAGGAGCTCGGCAATCGGCGCGAGTCGCTCCTCGAGACCGGTCTGGGAAAGCTTCTCCAGGTACTCGTCGGGTCCGCCCGCCTCCTCCGGAAGCGGAAACGTCGGGAGCTTGAGGCTCGTGTCGACGATGACCTTCGGCGAGACCCGGTCGGCGATCGCCGCGCTGTTCTTGACGGCCTCCAGCGACCAGGGGCGGAAGGCCTCCTTCATCTCGTCGGGGTTCTTCACGTAGAACTCCGAGTTGTAGAACTTCATCCGCTTGGCGTCGTTGACCGTCTTCCCCATCCCGATGCAGAGGAGGACGTCCTGGGCCTCCGCGTCTCCACGCTGGAGGTAGTGCGCGTCGTTCGTGGCGACGAGGGGGATCCCGGTCTCCTCCGAGATCCGGAGGAGGTCGGGAAGGACCTGCCTCTGGATCGGGAGGCCGTGGTCCATGAGCTCGATGAAGTAGCGGTCCTTGCCGAAGAGCGACTGGTACCTGAGGGCGGTCTCCTTCGCCCCGGAGAAGTCGCCCGCGAGGAGCCGCTGCGACACCTCCGACTTGATGCAGCCCGAGAGCGCGACGAGGCCCTCGTGGTATTGCTCGAGCAGCTCCCAGTCCATCCGCGGCTTGTAGTAGAAGCCGTGCAGGAAGGCCTCGGTGACGAGGTAGCAGAGGTTCCGGTAGCCCTCCGGCGTCTCGGCGAGGAGGGTGAGGTGGTAGTTCTTCCCCTCGCCGTCCACCGTCTTCGACGCCTCGCGGTCGTGTCTCGAGCCCGGCGCGATGTAGGCCTCGACGCCCAGGATCGGCTTCAGGCCGTGCTCGATGGCCTCCGACTGGATCTCGAACGCCCCGAACATGTTCCCGTGGTCGGTCACCGCCACGGCGTTCATGCCGTTCTTCAGGACGTGCTTGATGAGGTCCTTCGTCCGGTTCGCGCCATCGAGAAGGGAGTACTGGGTATGGAGGTGAAGGTGGACGAAGTCGGACGACATGCCGACCGGATTCTAGAGGCGCGGACCGCGGATCTGTTCGCGCCCTGCGCCGAATCCACCGGGCCGTTCGCCCGGAGCCCGCGTCGTCGGTCGACGCGGCTCGACGGGTCTTTCGCGCAGAGGACGCCCGGCGGGCGGAGCGGTCACGCCGCGCCGCCCGCCGGGACACCTCAGATCTTCGTTTTCAGGGAATCAGTACCGGCCGCCGCCGCCGCCGTAGCCGCCGCCGCCGCCGTAGCCACCACGGCCGCCGCCGCCGCCGTAGCCGCCACGGCCGCCGCCGCCGCCCGTGCGGGCTTCCTGCGGACGGGCCTCGTTCACGCGGAGCGTCCGGCCACCGTGCTCCTGGCCGTTCAGGGCGCCCATGGCGCGCTGGGCGTCG
>CALMDF010000194.1 GCA_937864895.1 uncultured Holophagales bacterium
TGGAGCACATCTTCGAGGTCGTCAACAACCTCTTCGCGTTCTTCGTCCCGCTTTCCGACCTCCTCTGGGACTTCCCGAAGAACATCCCCGCCTGGGCGGGGATCCCCGTTCTCGGGGAGTTCTCGTTCGCGATGCTCCTGCTCCTCGGGACGGGCGTCTGGTTCACCTTCAGGACGGGCGCCGTCCAGCTCCGCCGTTTCGTCGAGAGCGTGAGGATCGTGACGATCCGGACGGCGTCCGAGACCGGCATCTCCCCCTTCGCCGCGTTCATGCTCAGCTCGGCGATGCGCGCCGGCCCGGGGAACATCATGGGGGTCACGGGCGCGGTGACCGTCGGCGGCCCGGGGGCGCTCTTCTGGATGTGGGTCGCCGGCACCTTCGGCATGGCGACGGCCTTCGCCGAGGCGACCCTCGCGCAGCTCTTCAAGGAGAAGAAGGAGAGCCAGTACGTGGGAGGCCTGCCCTTCTACGGCATGCGGATCCTCGGGAACCGGCGCTGGATCGGCGTCACGCTCGCCGCCCTCTTCATCACCTATGCCCTCCTGAACGTCCCGAGCCAGACGTTTCACCTCTTCACGGCCCTCGGCTCGGTCGCGAGCACGATCGCCGGGACGACCTACGGGAGGACCTCCGGCGTCTACTACGCGATCGGCGCCCTCCTCGTCGTCTCCGTCGCCGCGCTCGTTCTCGGCGGCCTGAAGCGCGTCATCGCCTTCACGGACCTCTGCGTGCCGTTCATGGCGGTCCTCTACTGCGGGGTCGTCTTCGTCCTCGTCGCCGTCAACTGGCGGCTCGTCCCGTGGTTCTTCGGCTCCGTCTTCGCGGGGGCGTTCTCGCCCGAGGCGATCTTCGGAGGGAGCTTCGGGGTCGCGCTCCAGCAGGGGATCAAGCGCGGGCTGATGGTGAACGAGGCGGGGCAGGGGACGATCACGATGGCCGCCGCCGCCGCCAGCAACAGGCACCCGGTCCAGCAGGGGCTCGTCCAGTCGATGGGCGTCTTCTTCGACACGGTGGTCATCTGCTCGATGGCCGGCTTCGTGACGGTCATGGCGCGGCTCTGGGCCGTCCCCGAGGCGTTCGCGTGGGAGGCGACGAAGCACGACAAGCTCGTCGTCTTCATGTCGTCGGCCCGGCACCTCGCCCCCGGCGTCTCCTTCGACGCGACGGTCCAGGTGCTCCTCTCGGTGAGCTACGCCCTCTTCGCCTTCACGACCCTCATCGGCATGATCGTCTTCGCCGAGATCAGCGCGAACATGATCTCGAGGGCCGACCGGTTCATCCTCGGGCTGAGGGCCACCGGCGCCCTCTTCTTCGTGCCGTTCGGCGTCCTGACGGTCCTCGCCGACCTCCAGCTCGGGAACATCTGGTACGTCACAGACCTCGTGAACCTCCTCGTCGCGTCGGCGAACGTCCCGATCATCCTGGCCGGGGGGAAGTACGTCTTCGCGGCCCTCGCCCACTACGAGAAGACCGGCGGAAGAGAGGGGTTCGTCTCCTCGAGGGACATCGGGCTCGAGACGCCCTACTGGACCGAGGAGGGGACACGGGGCTGAGCCGAAGCCGCCGCGGGGCGAGGTGTCGGGCGGCGTGAGCGACGGACGCTCCCCCGCGCGTGACCGGCACGGGCTCGCCGCCGGAGCCGCCCTCGCCCTCGCCTGCGGCGGAGCGCTCCTGGCGGTCGGGAAGAACGTCGGAGCCGGCGTGTCGCTTCTCGCCGCGGGCGCCGGCGCCGCGGCGCTCGCGACGATCCCCGGCGGGCTGCCGGGCCTCGGGAGGCGGTGGGTCGCCTCTCTCGCGCCCCCGTCCCCGGCGGCGCCACGGCCCGCAGGAGACGCTCCCCCTCCGCCGCCTCCGGCGGTGCGCCCCGCCTGGGTCGCGGCCGGGCTCTGCTTCTCGGCCCTCGCCGCGCTCTGGACCGGGGGCAACCGCTTCACGCCCGCCGGCGCGTTCGCCTGGGCCGCCTCTATCGCCGCGCTCCTCCACGGGCTGGCGGGCGGCGACGGGGGGCGGGCCCGGCAATTCCAACGGCCGTCGCCGGGCGCCGCCGCCGCCCTCCTCACCCTCACGCTTCTCGCCGGCTTCCTTCGCCTCGGCGCCTTCTCCTCCGTGCCTCCCGAGCCGACGAGCGACCACGTCGAGAAGGCACTCGACGCGGTGAGGATCGGCGAGGGCGGCCGTCCCGTCTTCTGCCCGACGAACGGCGGTCGCGAGCCGCTGCCGATGTACCTCCTCGCGCTCCTCGCCCTTCTCCCGGGCGTCGGGCCGGACCTCCACGGGCTGACCCTCCTGAGCTCGCTCGAGGGAACCCTCACGATCCCCCTCTTCTTCTTCGCGGGGCTCGAGCTCGTGCGGCCGAAGGGAAGGCGAGCCGCCGAGCTCGCGGGCCTCGCGGCCGCGGGCCTGGCCGCCGTCTCCGGCTGGCACGTCCTCCTCTCGCGCCTCGGCCTGCGCATCGTCCTCCTCCCCGCCGTCACCCTTCTCCTCCTCGCCTTCCTCCTCCGCGCGGCGCGGGAAGGGGGCCGTCGCGACTGGCTCGCGGCCGGGCTCGTCCTCGGCCTCGGCCTCTACACCTACCAGGCCGCGAGGTTCCTTCCCTTCCTCGTCGCCGGGGCGGCGCTCCTCTCGGATCGCGGCACCCCCGGGGCGCGGCGCCGCCTCCGCGGCAACCTCCTCGGCCTCGCGCTCGTGTCCGGCGCCTGCGCGGCGCCGCTCGCGCGCTACGCGCTGGAGTTCCCGGACGAGTTCTGGGCGCGCGCCCGCACCCGGATGCTCGGCGACGCCGCCACGGCAGACTCCTCCTCCGCGCTCCGCGTCCGCCTCCCGGCCGTCGCGCGGGGCACCGTGCCGGCCCTCGCCGCGCTGCACGTCTCCGGGGATCGAAGCTGGTTCCAGGGGACGGGGGGACGGCCGTTCCTCGACCCCGCGACGGGCGGCCTCCTCGCGGCCGGGCTCGGGCTCGCCGCCGCCGGGGCCCTGCGCAAGGGGGACCGGGCCTCTCTCCTCGTCCCCGCGGCTCTCGTCCTCCTCCTCCTTCCGTCCGCGGTCGCGGCGGCTTTCCCGATCGAGAACCCGAGCTCGACGCGCGCGAGCGGCGCGCTGGCGCCGGCGCTCCTTCTCGCGGGCTCGGGGCTCTCCTGGGCCGTCCGATCGGCCCGCGCCCGGAGCGGCCTCCCCTCCGCGGTCGCCGTCGCCGCGCTCCTCGTCGGCGCTCCCGCGCTCGCGGCGCGCGCCTCTCTCCTCGACGACTGGCGCCGGGCCTACGCGGCAGGCGCCCACGCCCACCGGGAGATGGCTGCGGAGGTCGCCGCCTTCCTCGGGAACGGAGGCCGCCCGGGAAACGTCTTCGTCGTCGGCTTCCGGAACGGTCCCGACGACCGGGCGATCGCGATGGAGGCAGGGCTCTGGGCCCGCTCGCCCGGGGTCCTCCCCGGGGAGCGCCCTCTCGTCGCCGCCCTCGGCCCCGCCGTCCGCGGCGCCGACCCGCGCCGGCCCGACTTCGACCCCGGCGGCGCGCTCCTGTTCCTCCTCTCCCCGCGGGACGAGACCGGCCTCGGGGAGCTGCGCGCGCTCTTCCCGGCGGCGAGGGTCCGGCGTTTCGTCACCGGCGGCCCCGACCACGGGTTCGTCCGGTTCGACGTTCCGCCAGGCGAGGCGGCGCGCCTCCTCGCGCCCTGACGGCTACCGGACGCGGTAGAGCGTGACGCCCGGATTCCGAAAGGCCGTCTCGAGGACGCCGAGGCGTTCGAGCTCGGGGAGCTTCGCGAGACCTTCCTCGGGGTAGACGGCCCGCTCGAGGAGGCCCGCGACCACCCACCGGACGCGGTGTCGCTCGAGGAAGCGGCGAATCTCCTCGACGCTGATCCTCCCCTCCGCGGGCTCCTCGCCCGCCGCGGCGAGGCGACTCCCGTAGAAGGCCGCCACGTCCGCGATCCGTTTCTCCACGACCCCGCCGGGAACGGCGGCGCGGTGCTGCCTGACGTGCCAGCTCCAGCCGGCGACCGCGGGAAGGCCGGTGTGGACGCTGAAGCGCGATCCCCAGCGGTACTCCGGCAGGACGGCCTCGACGATCGCCGGAGAGCCGTTCTCGTTCGCGAGGAGCCACGCGATCGCTTCGCCGTCCCAGCCCAGGGGGACGAGCCGCCCCGACTCGCAGACCGCGGCCCCGCCGAGGAAGGCAACGCCGTCCAGCCCCCGCGGCCGGGACGCCGCGTCCGCCGCGAGGGCCGGCGCCGGGACGTCCGGGAAAGGGACGCATCCCGGGGCGGGCGAGACGGGAGGAAACCGCTGCGCGAGGCGCGCGGGCGTCGCCGTGAGAGGGTAGAGCGCCGCGCCGGCGAGGAGGAGGGCCGCGGTGGCGGGCCACGCGCCAAACCTCCGCGCGCCCTCTTCCCGGAGCGCGGCGAGGCTCCAGGCGAGAGCCGGGCCCGAGACGACGGCGAGGAACGCGAAGGCCTGGAAGCCCAGCTTGAAGACGGTGTTCATCCGGTCGCCGCCGACGGCGAACCGGTCGACGCCGATCGTCACGAGGAACGCCGCGGCGGCGAGGAGGAGCGCGACCCGTCGTTCCGGCCCCGGCCCCGCGTCGCGCGGCACGGCCACGGCGAGGGCGGCGGCGGCGAGCGGCCAGGCGACGAGCGCCGCCGGGACGCCCGCCGCGAGCCACGTCGCGAGCGCGAGGAGCGC
>CALMDF010000195.1 GCA_937864895.1 uncultured Holophagales bacterium
CCTCGGGCCGGAGCTCGGCCTGCCTCGGCCCGGCACGGCGATCGCCTGCGGCGACAGCCACACTTCCACCCACGGGGCTTTCGGCGCGATCGCCTTCGGCATCGGCACCTCGCAGGTCCGCGACGTCCTCGCTTCCCAGTGCCTCGCGCTCGACCCGCTGAGAGTTCGGCGGATCGACGTCGACGGCGCGCTCGGGACGGGCGTCACCGCCAAGGACGTCATCCTGGAGATCCTCCGCCGCCTCGGTGTGAACGGCGGCGTCGGCTTCGCGTACGAGTACGGCGGCTCGGCGGTGGACGCGATGTCGATGGAAGAGCGGATGACCCTCTGCAACATGTCGATCGAGGGGGGCGCCCGCGCGGGTTACGTGAACCCCGACGAGACCACGTTCGCCTACCTGAAGGGCCGCCCCTTCGCGCCGAAGGGTGAAGCGTGGGACGCGGCCGTCGAGCGCTGGCGTTCACTCGCCTCGGGCCCCGGCGCCGCCTACGACGACCGCTTCCGCCTCGACGCCTCCTTCGTCGAACCGACGGTCACCTGGGGCATCAACCCGGGCCAGTCCGTTCCCGTCTCGGGACGGGTTCCCCTCCCCGCCGACGTCCCCGACGGCGAGCGCGCCTCGGTGGCCGAGGCCCTCGAGTACATGGGCTTCTCCGGCGGGGAACCGATCGCCGGGACGAGGATCGACGTCGCCTTCGTCGGCTCCTGCACGAACGGCCGCCTCTCCGACCTCCGCGCCGCCGCCGAGGTCATCAGGGGGCGCAGCGTCGCGCCGCATGTCAAGGCCCTCGCCGTCCCGGGCTCCGTCGCCGTCAAGGCCGCCGCCGAGCAGGAGGGCCTCGACGAGGTCTTCCGCGCGGCCGGCTTCGAGTGGAGAAACGCCGGTTGCTCGATGTGCCTCGCGATGAACCCCGACCGCCTCGAAGGTCGTCAGGTCTGCGCGTCCTCCTCCAACCGGAACTTCAAGGGCCGCCAGGGAAGCCCCACGGGGCGGACCCTCCTGATGAGCCCTGCGATGGTCGCCGCCGCCGCCGTGGCCGGCGAGGTCGTCGACGTGCGAAAGGCTCTCTCTCCCATGCGAGGCAAGCCGTGAGCCGCATCGCCCTCGTCCGCGGCACGGCCCTCCCCCTCCGCGGCGACGACGTCGACACGGACCGGATCATCCCGGCCCGCTACCTCAAGGCCGTGACGTTCGAGGGCCTCGGCGAGCACGCCTTCGAGGACGACCGAAAGGCCCTCGCCGGCGCCCACCCCTTCGACGACGCCCGCTTCGCCTCGGCCACGATCCTCGTCGTCAACCGGAACTTCGGCTGCGGCTCCTCCCGCGAGCACGCGCCGCAGGCCCTCTACCGGCGGGGGTTCCGCGCCGTCCTGGGAGAGAGCTTCTCGGAGATCTTCTTCGGGAACTCGGTCGCCCTGGGGCTCCCCTGCCTCACCCTCTCCCGCGAGAACGCTACCGCCCTCCAGGACCTCGCCGAGCGCGAGCCCGGGACTCTCTACGAAGTGGACCTCGACGCACTCGTCGTAACGGCCGGGGGGCTGAATGTCGCGGCATCTCTCCCCGCCGCTGCTCGCGACGCCTTCCTCACCGGGCGCTGGGACGGCCTCAACCTCCTCCTCGACCATTTCGAGGAGGTCAGGGCCGTCGCTCGAAGGCTGGAAGAGCGAGGGTAGGAAACCCCGGGGACGGGGACCCGCCGGGGAGGGGAGGCGGAGGGAAGGGAGCCGAGCCCGTGGGCGGGCCCCCCTCGCCTCCGGCTGCGCGCGGCCGACCCGCTTCCGCCGCCGCTGCGGCCGGGCGGGGGGCCCGCGCGAACTCGCTTCGCTCAAACAGCGCGCGGGCCTGATCCCCGCCCGGTCCTCGCGACGTCGAGCGGGTCCCCGGCCGTGCTCGAGGTCGGCTCGGGGGACCCACCCCCGTGGCTCGGCCGACCGGAGCTTGGCACGGGGCTGAACGGTCGAAGAGTCCCTCTTCGCGGAGCCTGCACCTGCCGTGATGTGAGCGCTCGGGAGGGGTGTCCTGCGAGCGACGTTCGAGCACCCGCGGGGCACCCGCACGGTTCCGCGAGCAGGCCGCCGGATCAGGCGCGTGCGCGTGTCTGACGAGCGCAGCGAGGAGTTCGCGCGCGCCCCGGCGGCCCGCGCAGCGGGACCGATGCGGGTCGCGGGAGCGAACGAGGCCATGAACTGCACGGGACCGCAGATAGAGGGTGGGGGTCCGGGGGGCCGTGCGAAGCCCAGGCCCCCCGGCGAGCGGCGCCGTGGGACACCCCTCCCGGGCGCGGGCCATTGCGACTCCCCGCCTCCGGTCTCCCCCGCCTGACGGTCCTCCCGTCCCGGTTCCCCGAATTCCCGCGCTTGACGATTTCTCTTGACTTGCGGTCTTCATTTCCCGCAAAGTCCGCCAACTTTACCCACATGAGCGACGCGACGACGACCACGGCCCCCGAGACTTTCGTGACGAACAGCCCGTCGTTCGTCCCGGGCACGGCCGTCCTCTCGATTCTCGTCCTCGTCCTTCTTCTGGTCCTCGTTATCGGCCCTCCGGGGGTCGGTTGATCTAGGCCAGCAGCCTTTCAGAGATCAAACGACCCCCGGGGAAACCCGGGGGTCTTCGTTTTTGGGCGTACCCAGCGGAACGGAGCCACGATGAGGTCGGACGAGATCAAGAAGGGAATCGAGAGAGCGCCGCACCGGAGCCTGCTCCGGGCCACGGGCGTCGTCGGCGAGGACGACTGGGGCAAGCCGTTCGTCGCGGTCGTCAACTCGTACGTCGACGTCGTCCCCGGGCACGTCCACCTCCGGGAGTTCGGGCGCCTCGTGAAGGAAGCCGTCCGGGCCGCAGGGGCCGTACCCTTCGAGTTCAACACCATCGGCGTGGACGACGGGATCGCGATGGGGCACGAGGGGATGAAGTTCTCCCTCCCCTCGCGCGAGCTCATCGCCGACTGCGTCGAGACGATGGTCTCGGCCCACCGGTTCGACGGGATGGTCTGCATCCCGAACTGCGACAAGATCACCCCGGGGATGCTCATGGCGGCGGTCCGCCTCGACGTCCCGGCGGTGTTCGTCTCGGGCGGCCCGATGGCGACCGGGCGCGACGGCGCGGGGAAGGCGATCGACCTCGTCTCCGTCTTCGAGGGAGTGGGAGCCTACCGGGCCGGGGCGATCGGGCCTCAGCGCCTCTCCGAGCTCGAGAAGAACGCGTGCCCCTCCTGCGGCTCCTGCTCCGGGCTCTTCACGGCGAACTCGATGAATTGCCTCATGGAGGCGCTCGGGCTCGCGCTCCCCTTCAACGGGACCGCGCTCGCTCGGACGATCGAGAGGGACGGCATCGCGAAGGCGGCCGCCGGGCGGATCGTGGAGCTCATCGCCGCCGACCTGACCCCCCGGAAGATCGTCACGCGCGAGGCGATCGACGACGCCTTCGCCCTCGACGTGGCCATGGGCGGCTCGACGAACACGGTGCTCCACACGCTCGCCATTGCCCGCGAGGCGGGGCTCGACTACCCGATCGAGAGGATCAACGACGTCGCCGACCGGACGCCGCACCTGACGAAGGTCGCCCCGAGCGGCCCGTGGCACATGGACGACGTCCACGCCGCCGGAGGGGTTCCGGCGATCCTCGAGCGCCTCGCCGGGCTCGGCCTCCTCCACCTCGACCGCCCGACGGTCGCCGGCACGTTCCGCGAGCACGTTGCCGGGGCGCCCGCGACGGACGACGACGTGATCCGCCCCGCCGGCAACCCGCACTCCGCGCGCGGCGGCCTCGCCGTCCTCTTCGGATCGCTCGCCCCGGAAGGGGCCGTCGTCAAGACGGCGGGGGTGACCCCATCGATGCGCCGGCACCGCGGCCCGGCGGTCGTCTTCGAGAGCCAGGAAGCCGCCATGGAGGGGATCACGTCGGGCCTCGTGAAGAAGGGGGACGTCGTCGTCCTTCGCAACGAGGGCCCGCGTGGGGGGCCCGGGATGCAGGAGATGCTCTCCCCCACCTCCGCGATCATGGGAATGGGTCTCGGCGAGTCGGTCGCCCTCGTCACCGACGGCCGCTTCTCGGGCGGCACGCGCGGCGCCTGCGTCGGCCACGTGAGCCCCGAGGCGGCCGAGGGCGGTCCCATCGCCTACGTGAGGGAGGGGGACCTCGTCTCCCTCGACCTCGACGCCCGGACGATCGACCTCGAGGTCGACGACGAGGAGATGGAGCGCCGGCGGGAGTCGCCGCTCCCGCCGCGGCGGGCCGTCGCGAGCCCCTGGCTCCGCCGCTACCGCGCCCTCGTCACGAACGCCGCGCGCGGCGCCGTCCTCCGGGACGGCGACGAGCTCCTCGCCGCCGGCGGGGCGCGAACGAGGGTAACCAGCCAGGAAGTCGGCCGGACGGCCGGGAGGACCGCATGAAGAGAACCGGAGCGCAGATCGTCTGGGAATGTCTCGTCCGCGAGGGCGTCGACACCGTTTTCGGGTATCCGGGCGGGGCGATCCTCCCGATCTACGACGCGATGATGGATTACCCGGTCCGGCACGTTCTCGTCCGGCACGAGCAGGGGGCGGCGCACGCAGCCGACGGCTACGCCCGGGCGAGCGGCCGTGTCGGCGTCGCCCTCGGCACCTCGGGCCCGGGAGCCACGAACCTCGTCACCGGCATCGCCACGGCGATGCTCGACTCGATTCCCGTCGTCTTCATCACGGGCCAGGTCCCTTCGAAGGTCCTCGGGACGGACGCCTTCCAGGAAGCGGACATCGTCGGCATCACGATGCCCGTCACGAAGCACAACGTCCTCGTGACGCGCATCGAGGACCTCGCCCCCGCCCTCGTCGAGGCTTTCCAGATCGCCCGCTCCGGCCGACCCGGGCCGGTCCTCGTCGACGTCTGCAAGGACGTCCAGCAGGCGACGATGGAGCTCCGCTGGCCCGAGGCGGTCGAGTCCACCCGCCGCCGCGCCCTCCCCCCGCTGAAGCGGAGCGACCTCAGGAAGGCCGCCGAGCTCATCGCCGCTGCCGAGCGCCCCGTCATCCTCGCCGGGCACGGCGTCGTCGAGTCCGGCGCGACCCCCGTTCTCACGGCCTTCGCCGAAAAGACCGGGACGCCCGTGGCCCTGACGCTCCTCGGCCTCGGCGGGTTCCCGCGCAGCCACCCCCTCTGCCTCGGGATGATGGGGATGCACGGGGAGGCGTACGTCAACACGGCGATCCAGGAAGCCGACCTCCTCCTCGCCTTCGGGATGCGGTTCGACGACCGCGTCACCGGGA
>CALMDF010000196.1 GCA_937864895.1 uncultured Holophagales bacterium
CTGGAGCGCCGCCTCGAGGAGGACGGCGAACGGCATCGTCCGCGAGCCGTTCTCGCCGAAGTACCAGGCGTCGGCGGGGACTTCGTACTCGACGGTCATCGTCGCGCCCGGCTTCATCACGCCGATCGCCCCGTCGACCTCCGTCACGCGGCTCATGAAGAGATAGGGCGGCCCCGGGAGCCTCGCCACGCGCGTGGGCCCGTCGAACCGGGTGTAGATCGGACCGAAGGCCTTCGACGGCTTTCCCCAGGCGCAGGCGAGGAGGCTTGCCCGGTCGAAACGGAAGCTCTCTACCCCGGCTGCGGGCCTCGTGTCGGCGGACGCCTCGGCGAGGAGGGCCGGCATCGCCTCGAGCGGCCAGTCGGGGACGAGCTCGATCGCGACCCGTCTCGCGTGGAACGCCTTCAGGCCGTCCACCGTGCAGAGGAGGTCCGCGAAGAGCGTCGGGGTCGGGCCCCCGACGACCTCCTCGACGAAGACCTCCGTGACGAGCCGGCGCGAGGAGGGAGTGACCTGGCCGCGGCACTGGAGCTGGTACGGCAGCTCCGCGACCGGCCGGAACCGCCAGCCGTCCCGCGGCAGCGTGAAGCCGAGGGCCGCGAGGTAGAACGACATCGCCTGCAGGCACCCGTCGAACATCAGGGTCCCGGGCATGCACGGGTCGTTCTTGAAGTGGCCGTCGAAGAACCAGAGGTCGGGTTTCACGTCGAGCTCGGCCCGGAGGTACCCCCGGCCCCACGGCCCGCCCGAAGGGTCGAGGTCCGTGACGCGGTCCTGGAGGAGCATCCGCCCTTCCGGGATGCGCGGGCTGCGCGTATGCGTCTTCGCCCGCTCGAAACCCGCGCCGAAGCAGCCGAACGCCTCGCCGCGGGCGAACGCCTCGAGCGCTTCCCTCTCGAAACGGTTCTTCGTGCAGCGAACGGCGGGCGGCGCGAGGCGCGGTTCCGGGACGATCGCCTGCTCCTCGGGGCTCCAGAGGCAGCCGGCGGACTCGGCCAGCTCCGCGTCCGTGAAGAAGCCCGCCTGGCCCTTGCGGACCGTCAGCTGGGGCCGGTCGCCGTTCGTGCAGTCGTAGTGGAAGAACATGAGCCGCACGGGGCCCTGCGCCGCATGGCCGTCGAGGTGGATCCCGAACCGGAGCGTGTCGCCGGCGCGCGGCAGGTCGCCGTGCCAGGTCAGCTCGCACCCGAGGAGGCGGTAGACGCGCTCGCCCCGGTTCAGGAGGTCGACCCCGAGGTACGAGATGAGCATGAGGTCGGCCTGGCCCGCCTCGATCATCAGGCCCGGCGGCATGTACCCCTGGTGGAGGTACCAGGACTCCCAGGTCACGTCGGTCTCGGTCCAGATCGTTCCCTTCCCCATGCTCGCCGGCTCGGCCGAGAGGCCGACGACGCGGTCCGCGAGGAGGAGCGGCGGGAGCGGCATCCGGACCTGCCGGTCGTAGCGGTCCTGCGCGGCGAACGCGGGGCCGAAGATCTCGGAGATCCGGCCGCCGGCGTGGACCTCGAGCTCGCGGCGGTCGAAGCGGGGGCCGACGGGGTCGCCGTCGCGCCGGGGCGCGGCGACCGGGGACCCAAGCGCCTCGACCTGCGGCGCCGGCGGGACCGGCGAAACGGGCGGAGTCGCCGGAGCCGGCTCCGTCCGCGGGGCGGGGACGCCCTGCGTCGCCCCCGCGCGGCGCACCGCGTGGAGGAAGGTCTCCACGGCGGCCCCACGCGGGGGGCGGGCCCGCTCGTGCAGCGCCTGCTGCGCGAGGACGTGGTCCTGCTGGATCCGCGAGAGCTGCGCGACGTGGGCGCGGAAGCCTTCGAGGGCGGAGGGAACGAGTGCGGGAGGCGCGGGGGCCTCGGGCGCCGGGGCTGCCGCGGGTGGGACCGGCGGCGCCGGTGGGACGGACGGAACGCGCGGAGCGGCGGGGACCCTCGGTTCGCCCGGCGGCACGCCCCAATCCTCGCCGACGACCGGGGGCAGGGCCGGGGCCGGGGCCATCAGCCGTGCGCCCGTAGGGGCCGGGTCGACGTCCGGGGCCGGAACCGGCGGGATCGTGATCAGGGGAAGGTGCGCCGGGAAGGCCAGGCTCCGGCCGCTGCCGGTCGAGGGCGGCACTCCCCGGAGAAGCTCGTCGAGCTCGTCGAGGGCCCCGTCACGCACCGGCACGCCCGCGGCGACGAGCGCCGCGACCGCGTCGAGGGTCGCCTCGAGTCCCTGTCCCTTCCGGTCGAGGCTGACGACGAGCGCCTCGCGCTCGCCGAGGAGGGAGCGGATCCACCGGCCGCAGGCGGCCTGCGGCCCGTGCTCGACGAAGACGCGGACGCCGTCCTCCCAGGCTGCGAGGACGGTCGGGCGCAGGTCGAGCGTCTTGTCCGCCTGGCCGAGGATGGCTTCGGCGCAGCTCTCGGACGTCGGCTCGTAGGAGCGGCCCGTCGCGTTCGTGTAGAAGCGGGCGGGCGGGCGCGGCCCGGCCGGAAGGGGCGGGGTCGTCGGCCGGCGGTGCAGCGAGAGCCACGCCTCCCTCACCGCGTCGAGCTCGGGGACGTGGACCGCGAGCGGGTAGCCGAGCCGAAGGCAGCGCCCCCGTCCCAGCGCCGCGACGACGCGGGCGCAGCCGTCCTCGTCGCCGGAGATGACGCAGTCCTCGTCGCCGTGAACGATCGCGAGGTGGACCCTCTTCTCGGAAGCCAGGGCCGTCGTCACGTCGGCGACGGGAGCGAGGACGGTCCACGAGGCCCACCGGACCGGGCCGCCCCAGGCGCCCTCGACGGCGGCGAAGCTCCCGCCGAGGTCGCGCGTGAAGAGACCCGAGCTCTCGCTTTCCGCGATGAGCGCATCGGCGTCGGTCCACGTTCCGGAAGCGAGAAGAGCGTTCGTCTCGCCCGAGGAGTAGCCCAGCCACGCGTGGGGCTCGATCCCGAGAAGGCCTCGGGTCAGCTCGGCGTGGAGCTGGCAGAGCGCGGAGGCGCCCCAGAGCTGCTCGAGAACCGTCGGCTCGCGGGAGTCGTCCTCGAAGGACCAGGCGAGCGCGAGAGGAAGCCTCCGGCTCCGTCGCGCGAGCGAGGAGGCGAGGCCCGGCAACCTCTCGAGGAGGTCGCGGCCCATGCCGCGATAGGCCGCCCCGGCGCCGGCGAAGACGAAAGCGAGCTCGCCCGTCACCGGCTCTTCGCGGAAGTGGATCCCCGGGCCGGCGGGCGTTCCATTCTCGAGGTGCGACAGGGCCCGCGCGCGCACGTCCTCGAAGGTCCCGTCGCGAGCCACGAGGACGAGGCGGGCGCTCGCGTTGCCGCCGAGGCCTTCGCGGCCGGAGCGCAGCGCGTCGATCACCGCCGCGCGATCGGGTCCCGCGAAGGCGCGCAGCCGCAGGGCGTCGTCCTCGGCGCGGCGCGCGTGCCCCTGGGCCTCGGCGAGCCTGACCGGCGGGCCTCCCGGCACGCCGACGCGGGCCGTGCGGGCGGAGGCCCCGGACGGGAGCCACGGCCGCCCGCCCGGGAGCCTCCGGTGGTGGAGGCCGAGCGCGGCGGCGGCGACGTGGACGAGGTCCGAGGCGGCGTGGGAGTGCCCGAATCGCGGCACGAGGCTCGCCGGGCGTTCGCCGTCGAGACCGAGCGGACGTCCGGGTTCCGTTTCCCCGTCTTCCGTCGTCCCCCCCTCGATCAGCGCCCAGACCCTGTCGCCGTCCCGCTCGGCATCCTCGAGCCGTTTCACGACGAGGACGACCGCGGCGTCCCCGGGCGGGTTCGCCCCGCCGTCGCCGAGGGCCTCGACCGCGCTCGTGTGGACCTTCTCGCAGGAGAGGTCGACGGCGCCGACGAGCGCGGCGTCGAGCTCCCGCGTCCTGAGGGCCCGCATCGCGAGGGAAAGGGCGGTCGTTCCCGAGGGCTCTCCCGCCTGCACGGTGAACGCGCACCCGCCCAGGTCGAGCTGCGAGCTGAGCCGGTTCGCCGGGATGTTCGGCATCGTCCCGACGACCGACGCCGCCTCGAGGACGGGGACGACCGCGTCGCGCGCGCTCCGGAGCCACTCCGCCGAGGCGCCCGCGTCGCGCGCCGTGCGGGCGAGGCGCCAGCGCGTGCCCCACCGGGCCACCTCGGCGTCGGGCTCCATCCCGACGAAGACCCCGGTCGTCTCGCGCGGCAGCGCCGCGCTCCCGCCGACCGCTTCCGAAGCGGCCCGGAGGACGGCGAGCTGCTGCGGCAGGGTCTGGCCGAGGTCCTTCGGCGGAAACCGCAGCCCCTCGAGGTCCAGCTCGACGGGGCCCATGCGCCCTTCTCCCCTCTCGTCGAGGAGGCTCCCGCCCGAGAAGAGGGCCTCGGCGAAGCGCGGCCGGTCCGGGGCGCCCGCCACGCAGCAGCCGAGCCCGACGACGGCGAGCGCGGGGGCCGGAGCTCTCCCACGCGAGCCGCCCCGCTCGTCCAGCTCCTCCGAGTCCTCGGAGACGACGAGGTGCGCGTTGTTCCCGCCGAAGCCGAACGCCGAGACCGCGGCGACCCTCGGCCCGTCGGACGGCCAGGGCTCGAGCCGCTCGACGAGCCGGAAGGGCGAGCCGTCGAGCGCGGCGGTCGGGTCCCCGGCGTGGAGCGTGGGGGGCCGCAGCCCCGCCTTCATCGCCCCGAGCACCTTCAGGAGACCGGCGGCGCCGGCGACGGTGATGAGGTGCCCGAGGTTCGACTTGAGCGAGCCGAGCGGCACTGGGCCGAGTCCCGCGAAGACGGCGCCCGTGCTGCGGATCTCCGCGGCGTCCCCGACCGGCGTCCCCGTGGCGTGCGCCTCGACGAGCGAAACCCGTTCGGGGCCGAGGCCCGCCTGCTCGTAGGCGGCGCGCAGGGCCCGCTCCTGCCCTTCCTCGGTGGGGGCGAGGAGTCCCTTTCCGCGCCCGTCGTTCGAGAGGCCCACGCCCCGAATGACCCCGTGAATCGTGTCGCCGTCCCGCCGGGCGTCCTCGAGGCGCTTGAGGACGACGAAGGCGGCCCCTTCCGCGGGGACGAGGCCGTCGGCCTCGCGGTGGAAGGGACGCGAGCGGCCGCTCCGGCTGAGCGCGCCGAGCGCGCAGAAGCCGACGTGCAGGAAGAGGTCGTCGGCCCGCTGGACGGCCCCCGCGAGCATCACGTCGGCCTCCCCGTCGTGGAGCCGGTCGCACGCGAGCTTCATTGCGTAGAGCGAGCTCGCGCAGGCCGCGTCGAGGCAGAAGGCTCCCGCCTCGAGGCCGAGCGCGCGGCGACGGCGCGCTGCGGTCCCGCCGCCAATGAAACGATCCATAGGGACCACCG
>CALMDF010000197.1 GCA_937864895.1 uncultured Holophagales bacterium
GGGCCTCCCCCGGGCCGGTGAAGGACCGGCAGGCGAAGGTGCGGCCGTCTTCCAGGACGAGGACCGCGGGGGCGTCCATCAGAGCGTCCGGCCCACCGCCGCGGCGATCGGCTGGAGGCGCGCCATCAGGTCGGAGAAGAGGGCCGGCGTCAGGGCCTGGGGGCCGTCGGAGAGCGCCAGCTCGGGCTGGTGGTGGACCTCGATCGCGACGCCGTCGGCGCCGGCCGCGATCGACGCGAACGACATCGGGGCGACCTTGTGCCGCCGGCCGGTGCCGTGCGAGGGGTCGACGAGGATCGGGAGGTGGGAGAGCCGCTCGACGGCGGGGATGACGGAGAGGTCGAGCGTGTTCCGCGTGAAGTCGCTGAACGTCCTGACGCCTCGCTCGCAGAGGACGACGTTCGGGTTCCCCTCGGCCAGGACGTACTCGGCCGCGAGGAGGAACTCCTCGAGCGTCGCCGACATGCCGCGCTTCAGGAGGACCGGCTTGCCGATCCTCCCGGCGGCCTTCAGGAGCTCGAAATTCTGCATGTTCCGCGCGCCGATCTGGAGGCAGTCGGCGTACTTCGCCACGACGTCGATCGAGGAGGTGTCGAGCGCCTCGGTGACGACGGGGAGCCCCGTCTCCTCGCGGGCCGCCGCGAGAATCTTCAGCCCCTCCTCGCCGAGCCCCTGGAAGGAGTAGGGCGACGTGCGGGGCTTGTAGGCCCCGCCGCGCAGGAGGTGGGCGCCGCGTGCCTTGACTTCCCTCGCGATCGTCACCGTCTGCTCGAGCGACTCGACGGCGCACGGGCCCGCGATGATCGCGAGGCGCTTCCCTCCCACGGGGACCCCCCCGATGGAGACGACGGTGTCATCCGGGTGGAACTCGCGCGAGACGAGCTTGTAGGGGTGGGAGACCTTGATGACCTCGAGGACGCCCGGGAGGTTCTCGAACGCCGTCGGCTCGACCGTCCCGCGGTTCCCGGTGATCCCCACCGCGGTCCGCTGCTCTCCCGGGATGGGGTGGGCCTTCAGCCCCATCCGCTCCGCGGCGTCGACCACCCGGCCGACGTCGGCCGGGGTGGCGCTCCTGTCCATGACGATCAGCACGGCGTCTCGCCCTCCGGAACCGCTGTTTATACTTCATCGTGGCCCGCCGGGACCTCCCCGACGCGCCCGAGGAGGCTCCCATGGCGATCCGGCGCTCGCTCACCCTCGCAGGTCTGGCTCTCGCAGGCTCGCTCCTCGCGGCGCTCCCCGCCCACGCGTACCTGATCATCCTGAAGGACGGCACCCGGATCGAGTCGGCCGACAAGCCGGTCGCCCAGGGCCGCAACTACCTCTTCCGCGACAAGCTGGGCGCCCGGAAGATGATCGCGATCAGCGAGGTCGACCCGCAGAAGACGGAGGCGGCCAACAAGGAGAACTACCGGGACGCCTACATCCTCGGCGAGCCCGAGCCGATCAGGAAGGAGTCGGAGTCCGCCGCGAAGGCCCCGTCCCTCTCCGAGTACATCAAGCAGAACCGCAAGGCCGACATCTCGGCGCCACCCCCGGCCACGCCCGGGATCCCGGCCGCGGCCCCGGCCCCCCGGGAGGTCGAGAGGTCCGCGGGCCCCGGTCCGGGCGGGGTCCTCGACCCCACCGTCCAGGGGGCCTTCCTTCGCGCCTACGAGTCGGCCTCGGTCCGCGGGGCGCGCGTCTCCCAGGGCGGGCCGGGAACGATTCGCGTCCAGGCGGTGACCGACGGCGAGGCGATCGTCTTCGGCGCGCTCGTCGGAACGGCCCGGGGCATCAAGGAGTCGCGCGCGGCCGGGCGGGCGATCGACCGGGTCGAGCTCTACATGTCGACGAGCGCCGGCGAGAACGCGGGGAAGTTCCTCATCTCCGCCGAGGACGCCGACGCCCTCCTGAACGGAACGACCCCCCCGGCGAAGTTCTTCGTCGCGAACGTCCAGCTCTGAGGCCTCCGTGGAGGCCGGGACCCTCGTCCTCGTCCACCTGCACTCGCCGAAGGAGAAGTACTGGGGCGTCCTCTGCGCCCTCACCCCGGCCGGGGTGACGGTCCGCGGCATCGACGTCGCCCTCTTCGACGACTGGGCGAGGCAGTACCTCGCGGGCGGCGAGCCGGAGCTCGGGGCTGCGACCCTCTTCTTCCCCCTTCACCGGGTGGAGAAGATGTTCGAGGATGCCCGCGTCGGGACGGTCGCCGCGTACCACGAGAGGTTCTTCGAAATGGTGGGGCGGGACGTCCGCGACGTCCTTCGCCTCGAGACCGGGCGGCCCGAGGGGCCGCTCCAGTAGGAGGTTTCGTGGCCGATCTCGTCTGGCAGCTCCGAAAGGGACCGGAAGGGGCCCCCTACGCGTTCGCGGCGTTCAGCAAGGCCGAGAAGCGGACGAACTTCTTCGACAAGATCGAGGACCTCCGGGGTTTCCTCGCGAAGCACGGGGCATCCGCCGAGGACGCCGGGGCGCTCGCCGCCCGCGTCGAGGCGGGCGAGACGGTCTCGATCACCCTCCCGAAGTAGACGGCCCGCCCGGGAAAGGGAGAATCGCCCATGGCCCTCCGCCGGGCAGCCGCCCGCGTCGTCCTCGCGGCCTTCGCTGCCGCCCTCCTCGCGCCGTCGCGGCCGGCGAGCGGCGAGGGCGTGCCTCCCGCGCCGAACCCCTTCCTCGCCGCCGCCGACCTCGCCGTCGGGACGTCGAGCCGCCAGGTTCGGGGCCTGAGGCTCGCCGTCGGCGCGGGGACGGCGCTCCTCGCCGAGGGCTCGGCGGCGCTCGTCACCGGGCCGGACGGCGTTCCCGCGGGGCTCTTCCTCTCCGGAAAGGGGACGTTCGAGTACGCCTCGAAGGACCCGCGCGAGCATTCCGCCGTCCGCTGGGCGGTGAAGAAGAACACCTCCCTCTCCCCCGCCTCCTCCGAGGCGGGCCTCGTCGTGAAGGACTCGTTCGCGACGCTCCTCTGGCTCGCTTCGGGCGCGCCGCTCCCCGAGCTCCCCGCCGGCGAGCCCGGCCCTTCCCTCGCCGACGCCTTCGGGAAGCACCGTGCCCGCTTCGCGCGGATCCAGGAGCCCCCGTTCTCCCACCTCCTCTCCGCGGCGAGACGGGACGCCCCCGCGCGCCCCGTCGTGAGGGCCGAGGCGACGGGCGGCAGGGAGGACCTCGTCTTCCTCCACGACGCCCTCGAGGCGGGGCGCGAGAGCCTCTCGACGAGCGGCCGCCTCCAGCTGCGGCTCCGCTACGGGGACGACCGCCCCTGGGCGATCCTCCTCGCGGAGCAGCCGCTGGCGGGGGACCTCTTCGACCCGCCCGAGCCGCGCGCCGCCCTCACCCACGTCGACCTCTCCCTCACCGCCTCCGCCGGAACCGGCGCGTCGATCTCCGTGACGGAGACGTTTCAGGCCCGGCGCGGGGCGGTCGGCACCCTCCTCCTCGACCTTCTCGACACGGCCGAGGTCCAGACCGGGTCGAGCCTCATCGAGACGGAGATGTCCTGGAGCGTCCGCCAGCGGCGCCAGCGGATCGAGGAGCGGCCGGTCCGGGTCACGGGGGTCTTCGACGACGCCGGCCGCCCGCTCCCGTTCGACCACCGGAACGACCAGGTGGCCGTCGCCCTCGCCGCGCCCGTCGCGGAGGGCAAGAGCGTCCGCGTGCGCTTCGAGCTCGAGGGCGGGCTCCTCGTCCGCCCCCTCGACAACAACTACTGGATCCTGGGGACGCAGCCCTGGTTCCCGCTCCCGGGCCTCGCCGCGCAGGCGTTCACGGCGCGCGTGACGGTCAGGGTGAAGAAGCCGTTCCGCCCGATCGCCCCGGGCACGACCGTCCGTCGCGCCGAGGAGGGGGACTCCCACGTCGTCGAGACGCGCCTCGAGAAGCCCGTCCAGTACCTCACGATCCTCGCGGGCGCCTTCGACTGGGAAGAGGAGACGAAGGACGGCGTCACCCTCCGCGTCGCCTCGCACGGCGGGAGGAACCCCACCGCGTACCGGAGCCTCCTCGACCTCGGCTTCGCGACGACCGGCTTCTTCGAGGTCTTCCTCGGGAAGATGCCGGTGAGGGAGCTGACGATCGTCGAGCAGGCGTCGTGGGGGATGGGGCAGTCGCCGGCGGGCCTTCTCCTCATCACGAGCGAGGCCTTCAACCCGATGGGAAAGGGCGCGTACCGCCGCGCCGCCGCGGGCGTGAACGAGCGCTTCGCCCACGAGCTCGCCCACCAGTGGTGGGGCCACGGGGTCAGGATGCCCTCCCTCTCCGAGCAGTGGCTCTCCGAGTCGTTCGCGGAATACTGCTCGGCCTTCTTCATCCGCAGGGTGGCCGGGTCGCAGAGCTACGACCTCTACCTCAACCTCTGGCGGACCCGCGCGAAGGAGACGAAGGGCTCCGTCCCAATCCTCCTCGCCCACCGCCTCCGCGCCAGGAGCGACCAGCTCCAGGCCGAGCGCCTGAGGTCGCAGCTCCTCTACGCCCGGGGTCCGCTCGTCCTGGCGGCGATCCACGCCGAGATCGGGGACGAGGCGTTCCTCACGTTCCTCTCGAACGTCCAGTCGACGCTCGGCGGCGGGAACGGCTCGACCCGCCAGGTCGAGGAGGTCCTCGAGGCCGTCACGGAGAAGGACTGGACGCCCTTCTTCGACCTCTACGTCCGCGGCGAGGCGATCCCGGAGGTCCCTTCGGCGAAGTAGCGGGCCGGCTCGCCGCCCCCCGCTTCAGTGCCCCGGCTGCGACAGCTCCAGGAGGACGCCCCCGGTCGATGCGGGGTGCACGAACGCCACGAGGCATCCGTGGGCCCCCTCGAACGGCGTCTCGTTCACGAGCCTCACGCCCGCGGCCTTCAGCTTCGCGAGGGTCGCGGCGACGTCGGACACCTCGAGGCAGACGTGGTGGAGCCCGGGGCCCTTCTTCTCGAGGAACTTCGCGATGGGGCTCTCGGGCGCGGTCGGCTCGAGGAGCTCGAGGCTCGACTCCCCCACCGGGCGGAACGACGTGATCACCTTCTGCGAGGCGACCTCCTCGCGGTGCTCCTCGCCGAGGCCGAGGAGGTCCCAGAAAGAGCCCCCGCCGTCGACGGACGCGACCGCGAGCCCGAGGTGCGAGATCCGCCTCACGCCTTCCTTCGGCGCGGCGGGCCCGCCGTTCCCGCGCAGCGTCTCGAGGAGGGCCTCGGCGGCGCGGAACGGGTCCTCGCTCCGGGCCTCGATCCGCCCCGCCCACGCGGCGATGGACGCCTCGTCGCCGGAGAGGCCTGGAGCACCCAGCGCGAGGTCCGCCTCCGCCTC
>CALMDF010000198.1 GCA_937864895.1 uncultured Holophagales bacterium
GAGGCGCGCGAGGTTCGGGTGCCCGTCGAAGCGGACCCCCATCAGGTCCCAGGCCTCCCTCTCGAACCAGTTCGCGGCGGGCCAGACGTCGTTCAGGGTCGGAAGGCGCGGGTCGGGGGCGGGCACCGCGACGCGGAGGCGAAGGTGCTCGTTGCGCTTCGTCGAGTAGAGGAGCGCGTTGAGCTGGAACCGCTCGCCCTCCCGGAAGGAGGGCTGCCCGTCCAGCTTCAGGCGGTCGACGGCGACGAGGTCGACGAGGAGGTCGTAGGCCGCGGACGGGTCGTCGCGCAGGAACCGGGCCGCCTCGTGGAACGAGGCCGCGCTCGCCACGAGCGTCGGCACGTCCACCGCGGGGCGCGGCTCGACGCGTACCGACCCGTCGGGGAACTTCCGCTCCAGGACGGGCGCGAACGGGACCGTCACGGCCGCGGGAAGAGTCGCGCTCACCGCTTGTCTCCCTCGACCGACTTCGCTTCCGCCTCGGCCGTCTCGGCCATCTCCGGGAACCGGTGCCCCGCCGCGCGGCCCGGCGCCATGACGTTCTTCGAGTACGCGGGGAGCGACTCGACCTCAGGGTCGGTCCCGACCCGGATCGGAACGTACGTCTTCGCCTCGCGGTGCCGGGCGAGCTCGCCCGACTGAATCCGCTTCTGCAGCTCGATGAGCCCGTGCATCAGGTTCTCCGGCGTCGGGGGGCACCCGGCGACGTAGACGTCGACCGGGACGATCTCGTCGACGCCCTGGACGACGTGGTACGCCCGGTAGAAGCCGCCGGTGCACGCGCAGACGCCCATCGAGATGACCCACTTCGGCTCGGGCATCTGGTCGTAGATCTTCCTGAGAATCGGCGCCTGCTTGTCGGTGACCGTGCCGGCAATGATCATCAGGTCGGCCTGCCGCGGCGAGAAGCGGACGACCTCGGCCCCGAAACGGGCCAGATCGTAGTGGGACGACACCGTAGACATGAACTCGATGGCGCAGCACGCCGTTCCGAACGGCATCGGCCAGAGGGAGTTCTTCTGGCCCCACTGGACGAGAGCGTCCAGCTTCGTCGTGAGGAAATCCGATCCCGCGGTCGACGGCACGCCCGGCGCGAGCGGCGGCTCGATCCTTGCGACCGGCAGCGAAACACTCTTTTCGTTCATCTCAGGCCCCCCGGTGCTTGTGAAACCTTTCACGAAGTGGATTGTAAGGGGGTGTCACCGCTTTCCGTCGAGCATCTCCAGGATGACCGGGACGCAACGCTCCCCGTGGCACGAGCCGGACGTGCAGCCGGTCTCCCTCGCCGCCTCCTCTACGCTCCGTGCTCCCCTGGCGATGGCCGCGGCCACGCGCGGGTACTTGATCCCGTTGCAGATGCAGACGGGCTTGTACTTCAGCAGGATCCTGGCGTGCTTCTCGGAGAGGGGGGCGTCGTCCACGGCGTCAGAAGTCGACGGTGTAGCGGATGGAGGCGCGGTCTCTGACGCGGTCGAGGTAGACGACCCCGTCGAGGTGGTCGCTCTCGTGGAGGACGACGCGCGCGTGGAAGTCCTCCGCCACGAAATCGACGGGCTTCCCCGTCTCCGACAGGGCGCGGACCCGGATCTTTCTCGGGCGCGGCACCCGGGCCGCGAGGAAGGGGACGGAGAGGCACCCCTCCCAGTCCTCGACCTCCTTCGGGTCGAGAATCTCGAACGAGGGGTTCACGAGGATCGTCGGAGGGACCTCGAGGCCCGTTCCCCGCTTCCCGGCCGGTTCGACCATGTAGAGAAGCGCGCGGACCGGCGCGGCCACCTGCGGCGCGGCGAGCCCCGTCCCGGAATACTCCACCATCGTTTCGCGCAGGTCGTCGAAGAGCCCCCGGAAGCGGCCCCGTTTCAGGTCCTTCGGCTCGATCTCCGACGCCGGCCGGCGAAGGACCTCCGCGCCGAGCTTCATCACCTTCAGAATGGCCAAGTCGCCCTCCAGGGACGGATTCTAGGAGCAGTCCGGGCGAAGGCGCCCCCCCGGAGAGACACCGCGGCCCCGGGAGGCCGCCTGCGGGAAAAAGGAGATGGTGCCCAGGGGCGGAGTTGAACCGTCGACACCGCACTTTTCAGGCGCGTGCTCTACCAGCTGAGCTACCTGGGCACCGTGAGCGTCGCGGCACGCTCCTTGCGGACCGGCCCTCGACGCGACGCCCGGCGTTATACCGGCGGCCGATAGAATAGTCAACGCGGCCGATCGCGCCGCAGCTCCCCAAGAGATGAAATGAAGCTGACACCAAGCATTCTCCTCGCTCCCCTGCTCCTCTCGACCTCGTTCCTCCTCGCCCGGGAGGCCCCGCCACCGCCGTCGCCCCCCCGGCCGCAGCACCCGGACCCCGTGTGGGCGGCAACCTTCGACGAGGCCGTCGAACGCGCCCGCGCGATACCGGAGGGACGTCTCCTCGTCGAGCTGCGCGACCCGGAGTGCCCCGACTGCGACCGGATGGCAGACCTCGTCTACCCCTCGCCGTCGTTCCGGGCGTTCGTCCAGGACAAGGTCCCGGTCCGGCTCCTCCGGAACACGCCCGACGGGCAGCGGGTCTCCGCGCGCTTCGGAATCAGGGTCAGCCCCGCCTGGATCGTCCTGACGCCGGACCTCCTCCTCTCGGGGAAGCAGGAAGGCGCCTCGAACCAGTCGACCTGGATCGAGCGCTTCGTCGAAACCGAACGCGGCTGGGCCCTCTTCCAGCAGAAGCTCGCCGAAGAGAAGAAGGCTCCCGGGGATCCCGCGGCGGCGTTCGCCGTCGGAGAGGAGGCTTTCCGGCGCCTTGGCGACTCCATGGCCGAAGAGCGTTTCCGGCGGGTCGCCGGCGACCCGAAGGCCGACGCCGGCCTTCGCGAGCGGTCGCTGGCCTACCTCGCGGCGATCGCCATCGACGCCCGGAGGTTCGACGACGCCGCGAGGGCCCTGGACGGGATCCTCGCGACGACGAAGGATCCCGCCCTGCGGCAGAAGGCCGAGCTCCGCCTCGCCGACGTCGACCTCGGCCTCGGCGACCGGGTGTCGGCGAAGAGGCGGCTGGAATCCTTCCTCCAGAAGTATCCGGAATCCCCCCTGCGGCCCCAGGCCGAGGCCCTGCTGAAGGCCATCGGCACCGCGAACCCCTGAAGGACGAACAGATGACTCTTCGCACCCTCCGGCGCCTCGCAGCGACCCTTTCCCTCCTCGTCCTCTCCGCCGCGCCCCTCGCGGCGCAGGACCCCGGCGGCTCGCCCGTCGTCTCGATCCGTCTCGTGGCGGACGGCGACAGGATCGTCGCCGGCCAGCCGTTCAGGCTCGCCGTCGTCGCCACGATCTCGCCGACCTGGCACGTCAACTCGAACCAGCCCCTGGAGGACTACCTCATCCCGACGGAGGCCGCTGTCCTGCCCGCCGACGGGCTGGCCTTCAGCCCGCCCGTCTACCCCGCGCACCACGAGAAGACGCTCCCGTTCTCGGAGAAGCCGCTCGCGCTCTTCGAGGGCCAGACCGTCATCGTCGTCGAAGGGAAGGCCGACGCCGCCGCGGCGCCCGGCCCGAGGACGATCCGGGCCACCCTCGACTACCAGCCCTGCAACGACGCCCAGTGCCTCGCTCCCGCCCAGGCGGAAGCGGCCCTCGCGATCGACGTCGCCCCGGCCGGAACGGCTGTCGTTCCCGCCAACGCCGCCCTCTTCCCGCTCGCCGGTGACCGCCTCCCCGCCGGCGCCGCCCCGGTGGCCGCCGCGGCCGAGCCCGCGCCGCCCGCCGACTCGGGCCCCTTCTCGGGCCGCTCCCTCCCGGCGATCCTCGGCCTCGTCTTCCTCGCCGGCCTCGCCCTCAACCTGACGCCCTGCGTCTACCCCCTCATCCCGATCACCGTCGGCTTCTTCTCCCGGCAGAGCGAAGGGAAGACGAGCCGGACGTTCGGCCTCGCCCTCGCCTACGTCCTCGGGATGAGCGTCACCTACTCCGCGCTCGGCGTCTTCGCGGCGCTCTCCGGCTCCCTCTTCGGGTCCTGGCTCCAGAAGCCCGCGGTCCTCGTCGTCATCGCCCTCATCGTCCTCGCCCTCGCGCTCTCGATGTTCGGCCTCTACGAGATCCAGGCGCCCCACTTCATCACCGACCGGACCGGGAGCAAGGGGGGGGTCCTCGGCGCCCTCACGATGGGCCTCTTCGTCGGCTTCGTCGCCGCCCCCTGCATCGGACCCTTCGTCCTCTCCCTCCTCACGTACGTCGCCCAGCAGGGCTCGGCGACCCTCGGCTTCGGCCTCTTCTTCACCCTCGCTATGGGCCTCGGCCTCCCCTACCTCGTCCTCGGCACCGTCTCCGGCAGCCTCAAGG
>CALMDF010000199.1 GCA_937864895.1 uncultured Holophagales bacterium
GCACACCCCGCGCGGCCCGGCGCGGGGGGGGGGGCCGCGCCCGCGGGGGGGGGGGGGGGGGCGGCGGGGCGGGGGGGGGGGGCGGGGGCGGGGGCGGCCCGGCGCGGCGAGGGACGGCATCCCGGCCGTCCCGCGCCCCAGGACGCGCAGGGCGCGGCGGTTCCCGTCGGCTGGGACGAGGTCGACGTCCTCCTCGAAGGCCATTCGGGCGTCGTCCGGCCGGAACCGGAGGAGACGTTCGACGAGGCCCTCGGGAAGGCCGCCGGTGCGCGCGGGAAGCGTCCCGTCGAGCGCACCCGGCTCGTGCCCCATCAGCTCCGCCGCGACCCGGTTCGCCGCCACGACGCGTCCGTCCCCGTCGAGGACGAGGAGGCCCGCGGGAATCTCCTCGAAGGCCGCGAGGCGCCGGGCCTCGCTCCGTTCGAGGGCGTCGAGAGGCACGTGCAGAAAGAGGACGCCGCGCGCCTCCGGGTCCGGCATCGCCGACAGGAAGACCTGGACGGGAGCTCCGTCGCGCCGCTCCACGACCGTGCGGCGGGCCGGGAGGGCCTGCCCCGTGGCGAGGACGCGTTCGATGCCGGCCATCCCCTCCGCGGCCGACGCCTCGCGGTGGAAAGACTCCCAGAGCGGCCGGCCCCGGGCCTCGGCCTCCGTCAGACCGAACAGCCTCTCCGCGGCCGGGGAGACGGAACGAACCGTCCCGGTCTCGTCGACGAGGACGAGCGCGAGGACCTCTCCGAGCCGACCGCCCGCCGTCATCGTCCGATCATACGGGCGCGTTCAGCGACGCGGAGATTCCGCCGGCCCCTGCCCCGTCGCGGCTTCGCGGACGAGCTGGACCACCGTCTCGACTCCTTCGACGAACCAGTCGGCACGCATCCTCTCGTTGCGGCCGTGGATTCCCGCCGCGTCGTAGTAGTTGACCCGGAACGGGAGCATTCCGTAGGCGCGGATGCCTCGTCCTCGAAGGACGCGGTTCTCGGAGAGTCCGGGCCCGAGGACCGGCGCCACGACCGCGCCGGGGAACCGCCGCCGGAGAACCCTCCGGGCGATCGAGAAGAGGCCCGTCTCCGGGGACTCCGGCTCGCCCTTCGCGGAGAGCAGGACCCGGACCGTGACCTTCGGGTCGGCGATGGCCTCGACGACGGCGGCCAGGAAGTCGTCGGGGCTCGTCGAAGGGAGCAGCCGCGCGTCGACCTCGGCCCACGCCGTCCTCGGGTGGGCGTTCACCGCCGGGCTGTCGGTGCCGAATCGGGTCACGGAAACCGTGTCCGAGAGGAGGAGGCGCTGCCACGGCGCGACCCGCCTGCGGACTCCTTCCGGGTCGCGCGCGACTTCCGTCGCGAGCTGCCTGAGGAATGCCGCTTCCGGGGCGGGGCGTACCAGCGCGAGCGCGCGAAGCTGCCTCTCGAGCACCGGCTCCACGCGCACCGGCCCCTCCATCGCGGCGAGGCGCGCGACCGCCCGCGCGATTCGCGCGGCCGGCCCCGAGGCATCCGCCGAGGCCGAGTGGCCGCCGGCCCCTCCCGCCTCGAGTCTCAGCCAGAGCGCGCCCTTCTGCTGAACCTCGATCCCGAACCAGCGTGCCTGGTCGACGATCGTCTCGACGTCGCCGCCCTCCCCCATCGCCTCGCCGATCCCCGCGAGCCACCCGGCGCGCTTCGCGAGAATCGCGCCGACTCCGAGCCGGCCGCCCGTCTCCTCGTCCGCGGTGGCGAGATAGACGACGTCCCGCACGAGCGGACGACCCCGCCGCTTCAGGTCGAGGAAGGCCTCGAGCTGGGCCATCCCGAGGCCTTTCGTGTCCAGCGTTCCCCGTCCGACGAGGACGTTCTCGCCGACGAACCCGGCGGCGAAGGGCGGCTTCTGCCAGCCCGCCGGAGGCGCCGGGACGACGTCGATGTGGTGGTGAAGGAGCAGGCCGGGCTGCTTCCCCGAGCCCCTCAGTCTCGCGTAGAGATTCGCGCGTCCCGGTTCGGGCTCGAAGATCTCCGTCTCGATTCCCTCGCGCTCGAGGAGCTCCTTCAGGAAGAGCGCCCCTCGCAGCTCGTTCCCGGGCGGGTTCGAAGTGTCCAGCCGGAGGTAGGAGCGAAGCCTCTCGACCGAGGCCGGCCAGGCGCCGTCCGTGTCCGCGGCCCGGAGCGCGCCCGCCGCGAGGAGCGTGGCCATCGCGGCGGGGAGTAAGAGGCCGGGCCGGCGCGCTCTCGTCACCTCCCGAGCTTATGCGATGGCAAGATCCGGGCGTGCCGACCTGGTCCGACCTCCTCGCCGAAGGGCGCGCGGCCCTCGACTCGCCGGGCTTCGCGCCGTACGAGGCCGAGGAGCTCCTCGCCTCGGCGGCGGGACGGCCCCGCGCGTGGTTCCTCGCGCGGCGGCGCGAGGACGCCGCCGGGGACGACGCCGCGCGCTACCGCGGGCTCCTCGCGCGCCGCGCCGCCGGCGAGCCGCTCCAGTACCTCCTCGGCGAGTGGGAGTTCCTCGGCCGCACGTTCCGGGTGGACCCGCGCGCCCTCATCCCGCGGGGCGAGACCGAGGCGATCGTCGAGATGGCCCGCGCGGCCGCGCCCGCGGCCCGCTCGATCCTCGACGCCGGCACCGGGAGCGGTGTCCTCGCCGTCTCGATCGCGCTCGAGAGACCGGAGGCGCGCGTCGTCGCCGTCGACCGGTCCGAGGGCGCCCTCGCCCTCGCCCGCTCCAACGCGCGCCTCCACGGCGTCGCGGGGCGCGTCTCCTTCGTCGCCTCCGACTGGCTGTCGGGCCTCGCCCGGCGCCCCCTCTTCGACCTCGCCCTCGCGAACCCCCCGTACGTCCCGCGCCTCGACGCGCCGCACGTCGACAGGACCGTCTCCGACCACGAGCCCCACCTCGCCCTCTTCGGAGGGGACGACGGCCTCGACGCCGTCCGCGTCCTCCTCGCGGAGCTCCCGGCGCTCCTCCTCCCCGGCACCCCGTTCCTCTTCGAGATCGGCTACGGGCAGGCGAGCGAAGTGAGCGGGCTCGTCGAGGCGGCGCCGGCCTTCGCGCTCGAGGACGTGCGCCTCGACGCGGCCGGGATCCCGCGCACGGTCGTCGCCCGGCGGCGCTGACGGCGCGCCCGGGGGCCCGCCGGCACTGCGTACTAAACTCCCGCCGCTTTGGACGCATTCCTCGTCTCCGGACCCTCCCGCATCTCGGGCGAGCTCGCCGTCTCGGGCGCCAAGAACGCCGCGCTCCCCGACATCGCCGCCACCCTCCTCTCCGAGCGGCCCGTCGCCCTCGACCGCCTCCCCCCCGTCGCCGACATCCGGACGATGAAGAAGCTCCTCGCGGGGATGGGCGTCGCGGTCTCCGGCGAAGCGCCCGGGACGGTCGTCTTCGACGCGTCGCGGATCGTTTCCACCGAGGCGCCCTACGACCTCGTCCGGACGATGCGCGCCTCCATCCTCGTCCTCGGCCCGCTCCTCGCCCGCTTCGGCGAGGCCCGCGTCTCGCTCCCGGGCGGCTGCGCCATCGGCGTGAGGCCCGTCGACCTCCACCTCATGGCGTTCGAGGCCATGGGGGCGCGGATCGCCGTCGAGAAGGGTTACATCCACGCCCACGTCTCGCGCGTCGGCCCCGGCCGCGGGCGGCTCACCGGCGCCACTATCCGCTTTCCCCAGGTCACCGTCACCGGGACCGAGAACGTGATGCTCGCGGCCACGCTGGCCCGCGGCGTCACGACCATCGAGAACGCCGCGCGCGAGCCCGAGGTCGTCGACCTCGGAAGGCTCCTCGTCTCGATGGGAGCGCGCGTCGAAGGCGCGGGAACGCCGACCATCGTCGTCGAGGGCCTCGACTCCCTTGCCGGTGCGACGGCGCCTCACGCCGTCCTCGCGGACCGGATCGAGGCGGGCACCTACGCCACCGCCGCCGCGATCACCGGCGGCGACGTCACGCTCCACGGCGCGAGCGAGGAAGACCTCCCCGCGTTCGTCTCGGCCCTCCGCGCCGCCGGCGCCGACGTCACGTCGACCGGCACCGCCCTTCGGGTCTCCCGCACCGGCCCGCTCCGCGCCGTCGACGTCGAGACCGCCCCGCACCCGGGCTACCCGACCGACCTGCAGGCGCAGTGGATGGCCCTCATGACGCAGGCCGAGGGGACCTCGCGCGTCGTCGAGACGATCTTCGAGAACCGCTTCCTCCACGCCGCCGAGCTCGTCCGCCTCGGCGCCCAGGTGCGGATCGAGGGCCACACCGCCTTCGTCACCGGCCCGTCGCGGCTCGAGGGGGCTACCGTCACCGCCTCCGACCTCCGGGCCTCGGCGGCCCTCGTCCTCGCGGCCCTCGTCGCCGAAGGGGAGACCCTCGTCCGCCGCATCTACCACCTCGACCGGGGCTACGCCGCCATGGAAGAGAGGCTCTCCTCTCTCGGCGCCCGGGTCTCGCGCGTCTCCGGGTGACCGCGGTGCGGCGCGAGGTCCCGCGCGCGGCGCTCGCCGCCACCGCGCTCCTCGCGCTCGCCCCGTGGGTCGCGCGCCCCGCCCGCGGCACGGACCCCGGACCCGCCGTCTCCCCCGAGACCCTCCGCGCCGTCGAGCGCGAGGCGGCCGAGGCCGCCCGCGCCGAGGACTGGGCCGACGTCCTCGCCCACCTCGGCCGGCTCCACCGCCTCTCCCCGTCGCGGTACGCCGACGGCCGGTTCGACTTCCTCACGGCGCGCGCCCTCGCCGGCCTCGACCGGATCGACGAGGCCCTCGTGAGGTTCGAGCGCTACGTGGCGACGGGCGACCTCTTCGACGTCCCGGCGCGGCTCGCCGCCGCGCGCTTCCGCTTCCAGAAGGGGGACGGCCTCGGCGCCCTCGAGCTCCTCTTCCCGCTCCTGCAGCGCAGGGAGGGGGCCGTCGCGCGGCGCGCCCTCCGGACCGCCCTCGACGCCCTCGAGACCCGCTTCGACCCCGTCGCCCTGTCGCGCCTCGTCGCCGCGCAGCCGCAGACCCCGCCCCGCGAGCGCAGGCGCCTCCAGGCGCTCCGGGCCGAGGGGCTCGACCGGGAGGGCGCCGTGGACGAGGCCGCCAGGCTCCGTCTCTCCCTCCTCGCCGAGGGACGCCGCGACGACGCCGCGGCGACGCTCCTCGCGCGGGAGCTCCGCGGGCGCGAGCCGAAGGCCCTCCCCGACGCCTCGCTCCGGCTCCTCGTCGACACCGCCCGCTCCCAGCGCGACCTCGAGCTCGCCGAGCGCCTCGCCGCCGAGCGCGAGCGGCGCGCCCTCCTCGGTCGCGACGCCGCGGAGACGGCCACCGCCCGCTTCGAGCTCTCGCGCCTGCGGGCCTCGCGCGGCCGGTTCGCCGAGGCGGCGAAGGGGTTCGAGACGCTCCTCGCCTCCCTGCCGAAGACCTTCCGCGCCCCGCGCGCGAAGGGGGACGACGGCTTCGGGACGGCCGCCTTCGCCGCGCGCGTCCGCTTCAACCTCGGCGCGATGAAGGAGAAGCTCGGCGACCTCGACGGCGCCGTCTCCGAGTTCCGCCTGGTCGAGGCGGGCAGGGCCGGCCCCGCCGGGCTCGCCGTCCTCCAGAGGGCGCGCCTCGAGATCCGCCGCGGGAACCTCGATCGCGCCGAGGGGCTCCTCCTCAGGCCCTCCCTCGCGAGAGAGCCGGGCCGGGTCGAGGCGCTCCTCCTCCTCGTGGAGCGGCGCGCGCAGGCCGGCCACGGCGCCGGCGCGGCCCGCGCCCTCGCGCCCGTCCAGGCGCTCGCCCGGGTGAAGAAGCTGCCCGAGCCGTGGTCTTCCGAGCTCCCGTTCTGGAGCGGCCTCGTGGCCCACGCCGAGCGCCGCCCGGCGGACGCCCTCGCCGCCTGGGCCTCCGTCCTCGCGTCGGTCCCGGGCTCCTTCGCGGCCGAGCAGGCCGAGGCCCGGATCTCGCAGCTCCCGCCCGAGCTCGTCCGGAACTTCGTCCGGGCCTCCCGCGACGCCGGGACGCGGCTCCTCGAGGCGAAGAAGCCGGACGAGGCCCGCAGGCGCCTCCTCCCGGCGGCTCTCCTCGGCGACGCCGACGCCCGCGCCTACCTGAAGGTCGCCTACTCGCAGCTCCCGCGGTACGCCGACCTCCTCCTCGCCCCCGAGCTGCCCGACGAGACCCTCCCCGACCTCTGCGGCGACGCCGCCGCCTGCCGGCTCCTCCAGCTCGGCCTCGCCCAGGACGCCGAGCCGATCGTCCGCGACGCGCGTCGCCTCGACACGATCCTCGGGTGCCTCGTCGCCGCGCGCCTCGCCGAGGACGCGGACGCCGGCCCCGCCGCCCTCGAGGCGGCCGAGGCGCTCGCGCGGAAGATCCCCCGGGACTTCCTCCTCGACCTCGCCCCGCGCACCGTCCGCCGCGGCCTCGCGCCGCGCCCCTTCGACCGCCTCGTCGCCCAGGCCGCCGCGGAGCTCGGCGTCCCGCGGGACCTCCTCTACGCCGTCATGCGCCAGGAGAGCCGCTTCGACCGCGAGGCGGCCTCCCCCGCCGCGGCGCGCGGCCTCATGCAGCTCACGCTCCCGGCCGCGGGCGAGGCCGCGCGCGAGCTGAACGAGGAGCCGCCGGCCTACTCCGACCTCTACGACCCGGCCCGCTCCATCCGGCTCGGGGCCCGGACCCTCCGCTCCCTCCTCGACCGCTTCGACGGGGACGCCGCCCTCGCCGCCTCGGGCTACAACGCCGGCGCGGGGCAGACGGTCCTCTGGAGCGGGGGAAGCTCGCGCCCGGCCGAGGCGCTCCTGGCGGCGATCAGCTACGCCGAGACGCGCACCTACGTCAGGCGCGTCCTCGCGAACCGCCGCGGCTACCGGCTCGCGCTACCGGACGAGGAGGCGATGGGCGGCCGGCGGTAGACGAGGATCCGCGTCTTCGCGCGGAGGTCCTCCGTCCAGCGCTCCACTTCCTCGTTGAGGAGACGCTCCCGCAGGAGCTCCCGCACCTGCTCTCTCACCTCGGCGTAGGGCGGAAGGGTCTCGAGCCCCCTCGCGGCGGCCTCGACGCCGAACGGCCCCTCGTAGAAGGCCTTCGTCGCCTCCTCGGTCACCTTCACCGTCGGGAGGAGGCGCTCGCGGGCATAGCTCTCGAGCGCGATCCCTCGGCGGATCCACGCCTTCACCTCGTCGCGGCTCGTGCGGGCGCGCTCGAGGGCCCTGTCGAACGGCTCTCCCGTCCCCGCCTCGTAGCGCGCCGCCACCTCGTCGAGCTTCGCGTCCACCTCGGCCGGGTCGGGCTCGAGGCCCGTCAGGAGGCGCAGCTCCTTCTCCCGGAGGAGCTCGACGACCCGGAGGTCGAGGAGGCGGTCCCGGTAGGCCAGCTCCTCCTCGCCCTCGCGCCGCGGCAGGAAGCCGATCTCCGCGAGGCGCGAGATCTCCCCCTCGAGGACGATCTCGTCACCCACGACGGCGGCGATCCGGTCGAGCGTCACGGCCGGGCCGGTCGTCGGCGGAGGCGCGTCGGCCGCCCGAGCCGGAGGCGCCGCGGCCGGCGCGAGCGCGAGGAGCATTGCCGCGGCGAGGGCCTTCATCGGCGTGATCGTACGACGCGAGGCCGGCTGGTAGCATCGCCGCGTGACCTCTCCCACCGGCGCCCCGGGGCGGCTCCTCGTCGTCGCCACCCCCATCGGGAACCTCGAAGACCTCAGCCCCCGCGCCCTCGCGAGCCTGCGCGACGCCTCTCTCGTCCTCTGCGAGGACACGCGCCGCACCGGGAACCTCTTCTCCCGCTACGGCCTCTCGACGCCCCGCGTCTCCTGCCACGAGCACAACGAGTTCCGTCGGATCCCCGAGGTGCTCGACCGGCTCGCCGCGGGCGAGACGCTCGCGCTCGTCTCCGACGCCGGGACCCCGGGCGTCTCGGACCCGGGCCGCCTCCTCGTCGCGGCCGCGGCCGAGGCGGGCTTTCGGGTCGAGCCGATCGCCGGCCCCTCGGCCGTCGCCGCCCTCCTCTCGGTCTCGGGCTTCCCGGCGATCCCCTTCTCGTTCCTCGGCTTCCCGCCGTCGCGCCAGGGCGAGCGCGCGCGCTGGTACGCCCGCTTCGCCGGCCGCGACGAGACCCGGATCCTCTTCGAGTCCCCCTTCCGCGTCGTCGCCTCCCTCGAGGAGATGGCCCGCGCCTGGGGAGACCCGAAGGTCTGCCTCGGGCGCGAGCTGACGAAGCTCCACGAGGAGCTCCTCCGCGGCCCGGCGTCCGCCGTGGCGGCGATCCTCGCGAAGCGTCCCGGCATCAAGGGCGAGATCGCCGTCGCCGCCGCGCCGTCGACCGCGTCGGCCCTGTCGGAAGAGGAGGCCCCGCGATCGCTCCCCCGCGAAGAGGGCGAGGACGAGGGCCCCGGGCAGGGCGAGCCGGCCCTCGACGACGGCTCGATCACCGGCGAATGAGCGATCCCGCCGTCCGCGTCCGCGGCCTCGTCAAGACGTTCGCGGTGACGCGCAAGTCCCCCGGCCTCGCCGGCGCCCTGAAGGGCCTCTTCCGGTCCGAGAAGACCTCGCTCACCGCCGTCGACCACGTTTCTTTCGACCTCGAGCGGGGCGAGATGGTCGGCTACATCGGGCCGAACGGCGCGGGCAAGTCGACGACGATCAAGATGCTCACCGGCATCCTGACGCCCACCTCGGGCGACGTGAGCTGCCTCGGCTTCGTCCCGTGGCGCGACCGCCGCTCCTACACGAAGTCGATCGGCGTC
>CALMDF010000200.1 GCA_937864895.1 uncultured Holophagales bacterium
GGGCGCCTTCCCCGGCGTGGCCCGGCCGTCCGATCGCGCCCTCTACGCCGGGCTCTGCCCGGACCCCGGCCTGCTCCTGGGAGCGCCGGGCCGGCTCTCCGGAGAGCCCGCGGCCATCGACTCGCTCCTCGATCGCCGGGCGCGGAGCCTGGGGCCTTCGCTCTCGATCAGCTACGAGAAGCCGCTGCACGTCGTCCGCGGTTTCATGCAGCACCTCTACGACGCCGACGGCCAGCCCTACCTCGACATGGTGAACAACGTGCCCCACGTCGGGCACTCGAACCCGCGCGTCGTCGCGGCCGCGGCCCGCCAGATGGCGGTCCTCAGCACGAACACCCGCTATCTCCACCCTCTCCTCGAGGAGTACGCCGAGGCGCTCGCCGCCACGTTCCCCCGTCCCCTCTCCGCCTGCTTCTTCGTCAACAGCGGAAGCGAGGCCAACGAGCTGGCGCTGCGGCTCGCCCGGGTCGCCACCGGTCGCAAGGGGACGGTGGTGGTCGACGTCGGCTACCACGGCAACACGACCACCCTCATCGACGTCAGCCCCTACAAGCACGACGGCAGGGGCGGCCGGGGCGCGCCGGACTGGGTCCGGAAGGTGGCCCTGCCCGACCCGTACCGGGGCCTCTTCCGCGGCGCCGCGAGCGGGCCGGACTACGCCGCGCTCCTGGACGATGCGCTCGACGCGCTCGAGGTGGCCGGTCACCCGGCGGGGGCGTTCCTCGTCGAGAGCATGCTCGGCTGCGGGGGGCAGGTGGTCCTGCCGGAGGGCTATCTCGCCGGCGCGTTCCGGAGGGTCCGCGCCCGGGGCGGCGTCTGCATCGCCGACGAGGTCCAGGTCGGCTTCGGGCGCGCGGGGACGCACTTCTGGGCCTTCGAGCACCAGGGCGTCGTGCCGGACGTCGTCACCCTGGGCAAGCCGATCGGGAACGGCTGGCCCCTGGGCGCCGTCGTCACGACGCCGGAAATCGCCCGGGCGTTCCACGACGGGATGGAGTACTTCAACACCTTCGGCGGCAGCCAGGCGTCCCTCGCGGCCGGGATGGCGGTGCTGCGCGAGGTCGCGGAGAAGGACCTGCAGGCCAACGCGCTGCGGGTCGGGGCCCGCATCCTGACCGGCCTGCGGGAGCTGCAGGGGCGCCACGCCGCCCTCGGCGACGTTCGAGGCCTGGGCCTCTACATCGGCGCGGAGCTCGTGAAGGACCGGGAGACGCGCGAGCCGTTCCCGGAGGCGGCGGGCTACGTCGCGAACCGCCTGCGCGACCTCGGCGTCCTCGTCTCGACGGACGGGCCGGACCACAACGTGCTCAAGGTCAAGCCGCCGCTCGTCGTCACGGAGGCCGACGCAGACCTCCTCCTCGAGGCCCTCGACCGGATCCTCGCCGAGGACGCGGCCGGACCGGATCGCCCTTTCGTCTCGCCCGGGACCGTCAGCGGGCGGCCAGGAGGAAGAGCGCGCCCGCGGACCGGCCGGCAAGGACGGCCGAGGTCGCGACGATCGCGGCCGGAAGGTCGCTGAAGCGGATGCCGGCGAAGAGGGTGACCGCGAGGACGGTCAGCTCGACGAGCGTCCCCACCGTGACGAGGCGGGTGGTCCGGAGCATGACGAGGCGGGCGTGCATCCAGACGATGACGGTCGCGGCCGCCGGGGTCAGGATCAGGACCGCGGCGGCGCGGCGCGCCAGCGGAACCAGGGCGCTGTCGAGGCCCGTGACGCCGGAGAACCAGAGCCCGGCCGCGGGGGTCAGGACCACGGCCGCCATCGCGAGCGACGACAGGCCGCCGAGGAGCGTCGCGAAGCGCCTCAACGACCGGATGGCGGCTTCGCCGCCGCGCCCCAGCGCGATGACGACCTCCTGGAACGCCGTGGCGGGACACCTGAAGAGGAACCCGAAGGAGTTGACGACGGGAAGCACGGCGAGCGACTCGATCGGGAGGTGGCCGCGGCCGACGAAGAAGGTCACGAGCGGCTGCGCGGCCATGTTCATCAGCGGGGTGACGGCGAGAGGCCAGTAGAAACGCTGGACGTCCGCCAGGGTCGGGACCTCCCCGTCCGACGCGGGCGGCCGGAGCTCCAGGCGCCTCCGGGCGTCCCGGGCCCAGGCCCACGAAGCGCCGGCCTCGACGACGACCCCCGTCGAGAGGGCGGCCGCTCCCACGACCGCCCCGTCGAGCCCCCCGTGGAGGAAGAGGGCCAGTCCCGTGGTGGCCATCGTCGAGAGGCGCACCGCGGTGCCGTAGGCCACGAGGCGCGTCTGGCCCGCGCCGATCAGGATCCCCTGCTGAAACCGGCGGAACCCGATCGCCGCGGGCCAGGGGAGAAACACCGCGACAGCGAGGTGGGCCCGGTCGGCCACCGCGGGCGGAAGGGCCAGGACGCGCGAGGCCAGCAGGTCGAACACCGGCGGAAGCGCGACGAGGGCCATCGCCGCGGTCACCCCGCCGTTCATCACGATCGAGAACCGCCGAACGCGGCCGAGGCTCTCCCGGTCCCGCGCGAGCGCGGTGGTCGCGGCGAGGAGCATGATGATGGGCGCCTCGATCACGAACGCGAAGGCCAGGGCCACGCCGAACGCCGCCAGGTTGTACATCGGCTCCGGCATCCGGGCGACGAGGGCCGCGACGAACGGGCCCTCCGTGGCCATCATGAGCCACGTCGCCGCGAGCGGGAGCCAGAACCGGAGGATCGTCCGCGGCTCGAGACCCGGCCCGTCTCCGCCGTCGAGGCTCTCCCGGGATTCACGGGCCACGCCGCGCCCCTCCGGCTCGCGAGGCCCACGCTGCATCGTCTTCCCATGTTTGCACACGCAGGGGCCCCGCGCTCGCGCCCGGACTAAACTCGCCTCACGATGCCGCCGCCCCTTCCCATCACCCAGTGCTACTGGGTCGTCCCGGGCCTCCTCCTCGCCGGCGAGTACCCGTACTCCTTCGTCGAAGAAGAGGGGCGCGAGCGCCTCGGGGCCTTCCTGGACGCGGGCATCCGCCTCTTCGTCGATCTCACGGAGAAGCGAGAGAGCGGTCGCGGCGGGATGCTCGAGCCTTACGCCGAGGCTCTCGCGGAAGAGGCGACGGCGCGGGGTGTCGCCGTCAGGACCGTCCGGCACCCCGTCCGCGACATGAGCGTCCCGCGCGACGGAGGCCTCGAGAGGATCGTGGAGGAGCTGGAGGGAGCCGTCGAGCGCGGCGAGCCCGCCTACGTCCACTGCTGGGGCGGCATCGGGAGGACGGGCACCGCGGTTGCGGCCTTTCTCTCGCGGCGCCACGAGGTGACGGGCGACGAGGCCCTCGCCCTCCTCGCCGAGCTCTGGGAGAACGTTCCGAAGAGCGCGGACTACCCCGAGTCGCCCCAGACGGAGGAGCAGCGGCGCGCCGTCCGCCGCTTCGCGGATCGAGGGAAAGGGAGAACGTGAGCGCCCGCGTCGACTCGCCCACGAACCCGCGCGTCGCCTCCGCCGCCCGCGCCATCCGCGAAGGGGAGGTCCTCCTCCTGGAAGGGGCCCGCTCCATCTTCGACGCCCTCGAGGCCGGGGTCGTTCCCGGCCTCGTCTTCGCGGCCCCCGACCTCGCCCCGGTCGACTCCGCGGCCGCGAGTCGTGCCCGCGAAGCCGGCGCGGAGGTGGTCGAGGCCTCCTCGCGCGTGCTCGGCCGTCTGTCGGACCTCGAGTCGACCCGCGCCCTCGTCGCGCTCGCACCCCTCCCCTCCTCGAAGCTCGCCGACCTCACCGGCTCCCGCCTCGTCCTCCTTCTCGACGGACTCCAGGACCCCGCGAACGTCGGAGCGATCCTCCGGGCCGCCGAGGCGTTCGGCGCCGGCGGCGTGGTCCTGACTCCCGGCACGGCCTCGCCCTTCGCTCCCAAGGCCTTCCGGGCCTCCGCGGGAAGCGCGCTCCGGGTCCCCGTCGCAAGGAACGTCGTCTCCACCGACGCGATCGAGTGGGCAAGGGCCGCGGGGGCGACGCTCGCGGGGGCCGATTCCCACGGCGGTGAGGAGCCGGGCGCGCTCCAGGGCGTGGCCCCCCTCGTCCTCGCGATCGGCTCCGAGGGCCACGGCCTTTCGGCGTCGATCCTCGCGGCCCTCGACCGCCAGGTGAGGATCCCCCTCTCCCCGCGCGTCGAGTCCCTCAACGCGGCGGTGGCGGCGGGGATCCTCCTCTACGCGCTCTCCCCGAAGACCTCGGCCGAGAAGCGGTAGATCGTCGCGGGAGGGCTGCCCGCCTTCCAGGCATCGCCCGGGAGACCCGCCTTGAGGCAGACCTGCTCGAGGAGGGTGGGGACGTCCCAGCCCCACTCCGGGGCGACCTGCGGCAGGAGCAGCCCCGACCGCTGTCCCTTCTGCGCCACGACGCCGTGGATGCCGATCACGACCTCGGTGAGGGGGTCGGTCACCTCCTCGAGCGGCGTCATGACGGAGAGGTCGATCGAGAGCTTCGGAAGGTCGCGTGGCTGGGCGGGGGCGAAGCGCGGGTCGCGAAGGAGCGCCGCGACGGCGTTCTTCTCGACGTCCTCGGCGAGCGGCCGCCAGGGCTCGACGCTCCCGATGCAGCCGCGAAGCCGGCCGTCCTTCTTCCAGGTCACGAACGCGGCGCCGGGCTCGGCGAGACGGCCCTCGGCGGGCGGCAGGTCCCGTCTTCCCTCGGGGAGCCCGAGCGCGCGGGCGGCGGCGTGCCGCGCCCGCTTCAGGAGCTCGGCCTTCTCGACGTCGGAGAGCATCGTCCTCCTCCCCCGCGTCAGGCGTGGGCCTTCGCCCTGGCGAGACCGGCCGCGGCGAGGAGGCCGACGGCGGCCTTCTCGAACCCGTCGAGACGCCCGGTGAAGAAGTGGTCGGCCCCGGGGACGACGGCGACGCGGAACCCGTGGCGGGCGGCGGTCTCGACGGCGAACTGCCCCGACCCGAACGGGTCGCTCTCCCCCTGGACCCAGGCGACGTTCCTTCCCTCGAGGGCGCGCGTCTCCTCCAGGGGCCAGCGGTCGAACGGGACGCCGATCAGGAGGATCGCGTCCGGCGAGACGACCGTCGCGGCGCGCGCCGCGCAGAGCGAGCCGAACGAGAAGCCGGCGAGGACGAGCGGGCCGTCGGGATACCTCTCGCGCATCGACCGGACGGCGGCGACGAGGTCCTCGGTCTCGCCGCGCCCCTCCCCGTAGGTCCCTTCCGAGGCCCCGACACCGCGGAAGTTGAAACGGAGCGAGGCGAGGTGGAATCGGTCGGCGAGGAGCCGTGCCGCACGGTGCACCACCTTCGTGTGCATCGTCCCCCCGAAGAGCGGGTGAGGGTGAGCGACGACGGCAATACCCGACGGGTGCGGCGGGATGCGCAGGAGCGCTTCGAGGGAGCCGACAGGCCCGGGAAGCGTCAGGGAAACCATTCGAACGGCGCTCACGGCGATCCGAAGTTAGCATGGGGGGAGTGATCGAGGCCTTTCGAGGCGCCGGAGCGAGGACGGGGGCACGCGTCGAGCCGTGGCTCTCGCTCGCCCTCGTCCTCCTTTCGGCCTCTCTCGCGGTCCACCACCTCGCGGGAGATTCCGCGACCGCCGACGAGCCGGTGCACCTCGCCGCGTCGGTCGAGATCGTTCGCCAGGGGACGGGACGCTGGAACCCCGAGCACCCGCCCCTGGCCAAGGCGCTTGCCGGATTCGCCCTCGGCGGCCTCCCCCTGCGTCCCGCCGACGACCCTCTTCGGACGGCGGCCGGGCCCGCCCGCCTTCTCCGTTTCCTTTACGGAAACGAGACGCCGGCCTCGACGGTCCTTTTCCGGGCGCGCCTCCCGTTCGTCGCCCTCCTCGCCGCCCTCCTCCTCGCCGTCCGCGCCGAGGCCCGGCGCCGGTGGGGACCGTGGGCCGGCTGCGCGGCGCTCGCCTTCGCCGCGCTCGAGCCGACCCTCAACGCCCACGCGGGCGTCGTCCACACCGACGTCGCCGTGACGCTCTTCGTCGTCCTCTCCCTCGGGCCGCTCGCCCGCCTCGCGCGGCCCGAGGACCGCGGCGCCGCGCCCCTCCTGGGCCTCCTCTGGGGCCTTGCCTTCCTCTCGAAGTTCAGCGCGCCCCTCCTCGCCCTCTGCACGCTCCCCTTCCTCGGGGCCGAAGAGATGCCCGGCCGCGAGGACCTCCCTCGTCTCGCGAGGCGCCTCGCCGCCGCGGCGGGAATCGCCCTCCTCGTCACCCTCGCGGGCTTCGCCTGGGCCTACCGGAACCAGTCGCCGGAGGACCGCCACCTGCTCGGCGTCGACAGGCTCGAGGTGAAGGGCCGCTCCCCAGCCCTCGCCCGCGCGGCCCTCGAGGCCGGAGACTCCCTTCCGCCCCTCGGCAACCTCCTCACCGGGGCCCTCTCGGTCGTCCTGCAGAGCGACGTCGGGGCCGGTGTGAACTACTTCCTCGGGAGAGTCTCCCGCGAGGGCTCGCCCTGGTATTTCCCGTTCGCCCTCGCCGTGAAGGTCCCGCTCGGCCTCCTGCTGGGAATCGCCGCCGCCCCCGCCGCCCGGGAGGGGCGCCGGTTCGCCCTCGCCCTCCGCGCCACGGCCCTCCTGTTCCTCCTCCTTTCCGCCCGGACGACCTACAACATCGGCGTGAGGCACGCCCTCGCCCTCTTCCCGCTCGCCGCGATCGCCGCCGGGGCGGCCCTCGCGGGGAGACCCCCGCGGCTGCGCCGGCTCGCCGTTCTCGGCGGCCTCTTCGTGGCGGCCGTCGAGATCGCCACCGTCCACCCTCACGAGCTCTCGTTCTTCAACGCTCTCGCCGGCGGGCCCGAGGGGGGACGGCGGTTCTTCGTCGACAGCAACCTCGACTGGGGTCAGGACCTCCTCCGACTCAGGGAGGTCGCGCCGTCGCTGGCGCCGGGCGGCCTCCCCGCCGTCGTCTTCGGGGGCGACCTGCCCGCGCGCCACGCGCCCGTCCTGCGGCCGCCCCTGCCAGGCGAGGAAGACGTCCCCGGCACGATCCTCGCCCTCGGCGAAGCCCCCTTCGCCCTCGGCCCGGAGCTCCTCCGCTCGAAGGGCGCCGTCGGCGACGCCGACCGCCTCGAACGCCTCCGGGCCGCCCTCCGGGACCGCGGCACGCGGATCGGATCGATCGGCGGCTCCATCGGGATCTGGAGAATCGACACCCCGCCTTAGAATGGGGTCAGGTCTTGATTTTCTATTATAGGATCTCGCCCCTCGCCCGGGGGGACTCCGGGAATTCCCGGATTGCGGTAAGGTCCGGCGCCCGGAGGCACGACAGCCGGGCCACGAAGAGGAACCCATGGCAGCTCTCATCGAAGCGATCGACGTCAAGCGAAAGATGTTCTTCCAGCACGAGGACGCGCCCTACGCCTGCCTCGACGTCGCCATCTCCACACCCACGGCCCGGGGCGGCCAGACCCTGATCCGCATCAAGATGCGGAACCTCATCACCCGCGCGGTCTTCGACAAGACCTTCAAGGCGGGAGAGAAGTTCAAGGAACCCGACCTCGGAAAGGTCCAGGCGACCTACCTCTACTCCGACGGCGACGGCTTCCACTTCATGGACCAGGAGAGCTTCGAAACGCTCACTCTCAGCCCGGAGATGGTCGGCGACAACCGTCAGCTGCTCGTCGAGAACACCGTCATCGGGCTCCTCAAGTTCAATGGGAACCCCATCGACCTCGAGCTCCCCGCTCACGTCGAGCTCACCGTGACCTACACGGAACCGGGCTTCAAGGGGGACACCTCGAGCGGCGGGGCCACCAAGCCCGCCACCCTGGAGACCGGCCTCGAGATCCGCGTGCCCCTCTTCATCAAGGAAGGGGACCGGGTCAGGGTCCACACGGAGACGATGGAGTTCGCCGGCAGGGCCTGATTTCGCCTCAATACACGATTTCACGCCTGACCCCGTGTCCGGGGGCCTTCCGGGCGCCGTGGAGGAGGAGCCCACCGTGTACGAGAAGACGCTCTTCGCCGGCTGGGGCGACATGGACTTCAACGCCCACATGAGGAACACGGCGTTTCTCGACAAGTCGGGGGACGTCCGGATGATGTTCTTCTCGGACCGCGGCTTCCCGGCGGCCGAGTTCGCCCGCCTCGGGATCGGGCCGGTCGTCATGAAGGACGAGATCGAGTACTCCAGGGAGCTCGGCCTCCTCGAGGAGTTTCGCGTCACGCTCGCGACGGCGGGGCTGGCGGACGACGGCAGCCGCTTCCTTTTCAGGAACGAATTCCTCCGCCTCGACGGCACTCTGTGCGCCCGGGTCACGAGCGCCGGGGGGTGGCTCGATCTCGGCCGCAGGAAGCTCACCGTTCCGCCCGCGGCCCTTCTCGAGGCGCTCCGCTCGCTCCCCCGCACGGACGGCTTCGAGGTCCTCCCCTCGAGCATCCGGTGAAGACGGTCGCCTACCTCGCCGGCCTGCTCCTCTCCGCGCCGCTCCTCGCCTTTGCGCTCGGCATCCTCGCCCTCGGGCACGTCATCGAGACCCGGAACGTCTTCACCATCCTCTACCACGCGGCGCTCGCGTTCGCGTGGGGTCTCCCCTTCGCCGTCCTCGGGTGCGTCGCGCTCCTCACCTGCGGGTTCTTCCCGCAGCCGCGGCTCGCAGCGTCGGGATTCATGGTCGCCCTGAACGTCGCGGCCGCGATCGTCGCCCTCGGCGCCGTCGGTCTCCCGC
>CALMDF010000201.1 GCA_937864895.1 uncultured Holophagales bacterium
AGGGTCCGAGGAGCGCGACGAGCTCTCCGTCGCCGACGCTCACCGAGACGTCGTCGAGCGCGAGGAAGGTCCCGAACGACTTCGAGACGGAACGGACCTCGATGCTCACGGGGCCTCCTCTCCGGCGCGGCGCGAGACGAGCGCCTTGGCCACCATGGTCGCGAGCGAGACCAGCGTGAGGAGCGACGCGGCGGCGAACGCCCCCTGGAATGCGTACTCGTTGTAAAGCGCCTCGACGTGGAGCGGAAGGGTGTTCGTGGCGCCGCGGATGTGTCCCGAGACGACCGACACCGCCCCGAACTCGCCGACGGCGCGGGCGCCGCAGAGGACGATGCCGTAGAGGAGCGCCCACTTCACGTTCGGGAGAGTCACGCGCAGGAACGTCGTGAAGAAGCCGGCGCCGAGGCCGCGGGCCGCCTCCTCCTCGTCGGTCCCCTGCGACTGCATGAGCGGGACGATCTCGCGCGCCACGAAAGGAAACGTCACGAAGACGGTCGCCAGGACGATCCCCGGCACGGCGAAGACGACCTCGACGCCGCGGTCGGCCAGCCAGGGGCCGAGGAAGCCGGAGCGGCCGAAGAGGAGGACGAAGACGAGGCCCGCGACGACGGGGGAGACGGCGAAGGGGAGGTCGATGAGCGTCAGGACGAGGCTCCTGCCCGGGAAGCGGAACTTCCCGAGGGCCCACCCGGCGGCGAGGCCGAACGCGGCGTTCACGGGGACGGCGATCGCCGCGACGAGGAGCGTCAGCTTCAGGGCGTGCCGGGCGTCGGGCTCGGTGACGGCGGCGAGCCAGGCCCCCGCGCCGTTCCGGAACGCCTCGACGAAGACGGCGGCGAGCGGCAGGAGGAGGAAGAGGGCGATCGCGAGGAGGGCGAGGCCGATGAGGAGGCCGCGGACGGCTCGCGGCTCCCGCTGGCGGGGCGCGCTCACCGGCCGGACCTCGCCGCCCACGCCTCGAGGCGGTTCAGGACGAGGAGGAGGAGGAACGAGGCGACGAGGAGGACGGTCGCCAGGGCCGTCGCCCCGGCGACGTCGTACTGCTCGAGCTTCGTCATGACGAGGAGCGGGGCGATCTCGGTCTTCATCGGCATGTTCCCCGAGATGAAGACGACGGAGCCGTATTCGCCGAGGCCCCGGGCGAAGGCGAGCGTCGAGCCGGTCAGGAGCGACGGGAGGATCTCGGGAAGGACGACGCGCCGGAACGTGGCGAGGCGCGGCGCGCCGAGGCTCGCCGCGGCGTCCTCGACCTCCGGGTCGAGGCTCGCGAGGACGGGCTGGAGGGTCCTCACGGTGAACGGGAGCCCGAGGAAGACGAGCGCGACGCCGATGCCGAGCGGCGTGAAGGCGACCGGGACGCCGAGCGCGGCGAGCGGCCTGCCGAGCCAGCCGTTCGGCGCGTAGAGCGTCGTGAGCGTGATGCCGGCGACGGCGGTCGGGAGGGCGAACGGGAGGTCCACGAGGGCGTCGAGGAGACGCCGGCCCGGGAAGCGGTACCGGACGAGGACCCACCCGAGGAGGAGCCCGAGGAGGGTGGAGACGGCCGCCGCGGCGAAGGAGAGGAGGAAGGAGAGCTGCATCGCCGCGACGACGCGCGGCGTCGACACCGCCTCCAGGAACGCCCGGGGGCTCCCTCTCAGGGAGGTGGCGAGGAGGGCCGCGAGCGGCGCGAGGACGACGAGCGAGAGGCCGAGGAGCGTCACGCCGAGCGCCGGGCCGAAGCCCGGAAGGAGGGACGGGGAGACGCGGGCCGACCTCACCGCGTGGCGAAGAGCGAGTCGAAGACGCCGCCGTCGTCGAAGTGTTTCTTCTGGGCCGCTCGCCACCCGCCAAAGAGCTCGTCGACGGTGAACGTCGCGACGGCGGGGAAGGCGCGGCCCGCTTTCGCCGCGGCGCCGGGAAGGCGCGGCCGGTAGTGGTGCCTCGCCGCGAGGGCCTGGCCCTCGGGCGAGTAGAGGAATAGCAGGTAGGCCTCGGCGAGCGCGCGCGTTCCCTTCCGGTCGACGACGGCGTCGACGACGGTGACCGGGGGCTCGGCGAGAATCGAGGACCTCGGGACCACGATCTCGACGCCGCCCCGGCCCGTCTCGGCCAGGGCGAGCTGCGCCTCGTTCTCCCAGGCGAGGAGGACGTCGCCGAGCCCGCGCTGCAGGAAGGTCGTCGTCGAGCCGCGGGCGCCCGTGTCGAGGACGGAGACGTTCCGGAAGATCCCGGCCACGAGGTCCCTCGCCTCGCGCTCCCCCTTCCCCGACTTCAGGGCGGAGCCCCAGGCGGCGAGGTAGTTCCAGCGCGCCCCCCCGGAGGTCTTCGGGTTCGGGGTGACGACGGAGACGCCGGGGCGGGCGAGGTCGCTCCAGTCCCGGATTCCCTTCGGGTTTCCGGCCCGGACGAGAAAGACGATCGTCGAGGTGTACGGCGTGGAGCCGTGGGGAAGGCGAGCCTGCCAGCCGGGCCTCACGAGGCCGCGGTCGGCGAGGACGTCGACGTCCCAGGCGAGAGCGAGGGTCACCACGTCGGCCTGCAGGCCGTCGATGACGGCGCGGGCCTGCTTCCCCGAGCCGCCGTGCGACATCCTCACGGTCACCGTCGTGCCGGTCTTCTCCTTCCACGCCTTCGCGAAGGCCGCGTTCACGTCCCGGTAGAGCTCGCGCGTCGGGTCGTAGGAGACGTTCAGGATCTCGGCGGTCGCGGAGGGAGAGGCGGCGCGGCCGGAGGCGGAGTGGATGGCGAGGAGCGCGGCCACGGCGGCGGCGAGCGCGGCCGCGAGCCTGAGGAGCTGGCCGGGCCGGGAGGTCACGCCGGCACCTGCGGGCCTTTCCTCCCCGGGGAACGCGCGGCGAGGATTCGCCGGTCGCGCTCGAGGAGGTCGCCCAGGGTCGTGTTGTCCAGGATCGACGCTGCGGCGTTTCGCACGTCGAGGAAGAGGTCGAAGAGCCCGGCGTGGCGGGTCTCGGTCCGGATCCGGAGGGCCAGCTCGGCCGCGTCGCCGAACGGGGCCAGCGGTCCGTCGAGGAGCCGGACGACCTCGCCGACGACGATCTCCCCGGGCGGCCGGCGAAGCCGGTAGCCCCCCTCGCGACCCCGCCGGCTCGAGACGATCCGGGCGTTCTTCAGGGCCAGGAGGATCGCCTCGAGAAACTTCTCCGGAATCCCTTCCCGCTCGGCGATCTCGCGGGCCGGGACGATTCCTCCCTCCCACCTCTCGGCGAGGTGGAGAAGCGCCTGGAGGGCGTAGAGACCGCGCTGGGAGATTTTCAGATGTATCCCTACGGGTTTTATAGGATATTTATCTGCGGCCTCCGGGTCAACGGGAGAATCAGAGCCTGGCCCCCCTTCGCGCCTCGAGGCTGGACCCGCCCGGCCTGTCCGCCTACCATGCCGAATCTTTTGCAGGACCAGGCTCGCGGCGGCTGGCGGGACCCGGGAGCGGGGGGGCGTGCATGACCGACAAGCGTGTGTTCCCGAGAAAGAAGAGGCGGGTGATGGTCAGCTTCGAGGTGGACGGGCGAACCGTGAAGGGTTTCACGCTCGACCTGTCGCACACCGGGCTCCTGATCTCGAGCTACCACCTGCCGCCCCTGGGAAAGCCGCTTTGCGTGACGCTGGAGTTCTCGAATGGCAATCGAATGCAGGTCACCGGCAGCGTCGTCAGGGCGCGACGCCTGCCGGGTGAGCTCGCCCAGG
>CALMDF010000202.1 GCA_937864895.1 uncultured Holophagales bacterium
TCCAGTCGAGGTCGACGGTGCTCAGCTGCTTCCCCTGGACGGTCATCTTGGGCATTTCGGTTCCTCCTCAAATCTCCGAGAACTGGATGACGACCTTGATGTCGTCGGGCTTGCGGTCGAGGGCCGTCTGGAAGTCTTCCGGCTTCACGCGTCGCGTGATCAGTCGGCCGAGCCACTCCCGGTCGGCCTGCGCGAGGGCCTGGGACGCCTTGTACCAGTGGCGCTTGTTCGCGTTCACGCTGCCGACGAGGACGTTGTTCTTGAGGACGACTTTCGCCGCGGTGTCGGCCACGGCGTAGCCCGAGAGGCCCCCGCCGCCGACGCCCGTCAGGCAGACGGTTCCTCCCGAGCCGATCTTCTGGATCGAGTCCGCGATTACCGAGCCGACGCCGGTGCACTCGATGATCGCATCCGGCTCGATGGGAATGTCGAGGACGCTCCCTGTGTGGTAGGTCGCACCGAGGGCCCGGACGAGGTCCGGCTTCGGACCGCTCTCGGCGCGGTCGAGGACGTGGACTTCCTTGCCGAACAGGCGCGCTCCGCACGCCGCCAGGAGACCGATCGGCCCTGCGCCGGTCACGAGGATGGTCTTCGGCTCCCAGAACGAACGCTGGCCGATGAAGACGACCTGCTCGAGCGCTTTCGAGATCACGGTCATCGGCTCGAGAAGGACGCCGAGGAGGCCGAGGGAAGGGTCTACCTTGATGGCGTACTCGGGCTCGATGCGCCAGCGCTCGGACATGTAGCCGTGGATCTCCTTGATCCCGCGCTCGGTGTACTGCCCGTTCCGGCACATGTCCCATTCCCCGACGGCACAGGCGGGGCAGGGGACGCCGTCCGGGCGCCGGACGATGCCGACGACGAGATCGCCCTTCTTCAGCCCGCGAGCGAGCCCTGGGTCGATCACGCGCCCGAGGGACTCGTGCCCGAGGATGAGGCGGTCGTGGCCGGGCGGGGCCCAGCCGTACTTCCCCTCGGCGATCTCGACGTCGGTCCCGCAGACACCGACGGCGATGGCCTCCACGAGGACCGAACCCTCACGGATGTCGGGCTCGGGAACCTCTTCGAGACGTGCGGACCCGGGTTTCAGGGGCTCAACGGTGATGGCTTTCATGGCGTGGTCCTCACTTGGCGGAAGGCAGTGGCGGCGTGTCGATTCGTCGGGAAGAAACGAGTCGGATCGATCAGCGGGAGGAGGTCGTATCTCTCCAGCCAGGTACGGAAGGACGGGTGGGCGCGGCTGACGGCGAAGGTGACGCCTCGTCCGGTCAGCATCGTGATGGCCTGCCGCAGGGCCTCCGAACCGGTCGTGTCGACGTCCACGATCGCCTCGGCATCCAGCACGAACCACCGGACGGCACCGGGCTCGCGGGCGACCAGCTGCTCGACCTCCTCCAGGAACAGCGGAGCGTTCGCGAAGTAGAGCGGGGCGCCGAACCGGTAGATGACGAGGCCCGAAGTCCCGGGGGCCTGCCCGGCGTCGACCGGGAAGAAGTGGCTCCCGTCGGGCGCTTCCTCGAGGACCGCGGTGTCCGGGCGGGACGCCCGCCGGATCACGTCGACGGTGGAGAGGAGGAAGGCGATCATGACGGCCTTCAGGGGCCCGAGCGCGAGCACGCTCAGCAGGCAGGCAGCTGCGATCCAGAACTCCGAGCGGCGCATGTGCCACAGCTCGCGCAGCTCGTGGACCTCGATCAGCGACAGCACCGCGTTGGCGACGATCCCGGCCAGGGCCGCGTTGGGCAGGTAGGCCAGCAGGTCGGTGAAGAAGAGCA
>CALMDF010000203.1 GCA_937864895.1 uncultured Holophagales bacterium
TTCGGCGACGAGGACCCGGTCGGGAAGATGATCCGGATCAAGAACATCCCGTTCCGGGTCGTCGGCGTCCTCGAGCCGAAGGGCGGCTCGATGATGGGCCAGGACCAGGACGACACCGTCATCGCGCCCTACCAGACGGTCCGCAAGAAGATCATGGGGACGACCGCGGTCGGGATGATCATGACCGCCGTCGCCACGCCGGAGCTCGTTTCCCAGGCCCAGGACGAGATCAGCGCCCTCCTCCGGCAACGTCACAAGATCAACAAGGCGGCCGGCCAGGAGGACGACTTCATGATCCGGTCCCAGACCGAGATGCTCCAGCAGGCCGAGCAGCAGGCGAAGACGATGGCCATCCTTCTGTGGTCCATCGCGGGCGTCTCGCTCCTCGTCGGCGGGATCGGGATCATGAACATCATGCTCGTCTCGGTGACGGAACGGACCCGCGAGATCGGGGTGCGCATGGCGATCGGGGCCAAGGGGGCCGACATCCGGGCGCAGTTCCTCGTCGAGGCCGTCGTCCTCGCGATCGCCGGGGGAATCCTCGGCATCGGCCTCGGGGTCGGCATCCAGCAGGCCGTCGCGAAGTTCGCCGGCTGGCCGGTCCTCGTGAGCACGAGCTCGGTCTCCCTGGCGTTCCTGTTCTCGGCGCTCATCGGGGTCACTTTCGGCTTCTACCCGGCGCTCAAGGCGTCGAGGCTCGATCCCATCGAGGCGCTGAGGTATGAGTAGAGGCATACCGGGGGGCGGGCGGCCACGGCCTCCGGCCTGAGCTCCGGCGGCTCGCCGCACGGCCTCCTCGTGATCGAGGCGGCCGTCGCAGCGGCGGCCCTCGGGGCCGCCCTGCTCCTCGCCCGGGGAAGGGCGCGGGGTCCGGCGAGACTCGCCCGGACGTTCCGCGCCGTGGCCGCCCGGCGGCCGCTCGCCGTCGCGATCGTCTTCGTCGCGACGCTCGTGGGGCAGCTTCTCCTGCTGCCGTTCTTCGGTCTTCCCGAGGCGAACGTCTCCGACGAGTTCGGCTACCTCCTCGCCTCGGAGACGTTTGCCTCGGGCCGCCTGACGAACCCGCCCCACCCCTTCTGGCCGCACTTCGAGACGTTCCACGTCCTCCAGCAGCCGACGTACATGGCCATGCACCCGCCCGGGCCGGCCCTCGTCCTGGCCGCCGCCCGGGTGTTGTGGAGCGAGCCCGCCGTCGGCGTCTGGCTCGCCTCGGCGGCGGCGTGCGCCGCAGCGACCTGGATGCTCCAGGCGTTCGTACCGGCCTCGTGGGCCCTGACGGGCGGCCTTCTCGCAGCGTTCCGGATCGGGGTCTTCAGCTACTGGTCGACGACCTTCTGGGGAGGCGCGGTCTCCGCCGCGGCGGGAGCGCTCCTTCTCGGCGCGGTCGCCCGCTTTCCGCGGGGCGCCGGGAGGGGCAACGGCCTCGCCCTCGGCACGGGAACGGCTTTCCTCCTCCTGACCCGGCCTTTCGAGGGGCTCCTGGCGGCCGTCCCGCTCTGGGGAGCCACGCTCGGACGATGGGCGAGGCAGGGGCGGGCCGACCGCGTACATCTCCTCGGTCGCGTCGGGCTTCCGGCGGCGGCGGTCCTCGCCACGGCCGCCGCCTTCCTCCTGCGCTACGACGCCGCCGTGACGGGCGACCCGTTGAAGCTCCCCTATCAGCTGCAGCGGTCCACGTACGCGATGGGCCGGCATTTCATCTGGCAGCCGCCGCGGCCCGAGCCCGCCTACCGTCACGCCGAGCTCCGCGCCTTCTACGCCGGGTGGGAGCTGGAGGGGTTCCAGGGGACGCGGCGCGTCGAGGACCTCCTGCGGCTCTGGGCCGGGAAGGCCCGCGTCTTCTGGCTCTTCTTCGCGGGGCCGGCGCTCACGGTTCCCTTCCTTTTCGGCCTCCTCCACCTTCGGTCCCGGAAACGCTCGATTCCGGGGGCCGCCCTGGCCGTCTCCGCCGCCGGGTCGCTGGTCATCGCGTGGAGCTTTTTCCCGCACTACGCCGGCCCCGTCTTCGGCGCCATCCTCCTCGTCGTCGTGGACGGCCTCCGCCGGCTCTCCGCGCTGCGCCTCGGCAACGTGCGGTTCCGCGGCCTCGCGACGCTCTCGATCGCCCTTCCCCTCCTCGTCACGGCCTCCTGCCGCCTCGCGGCGCGTCCCCTGGGGCTCCACGTCGGCGCCTGGCCCCCGGCGTGGTACTCGACGGTGCGCTACGCGGGCTACACCCGCGGCGCGCTCGACGAGGATCTCCGCCGGCGCGGCGGCCGTCACCTCGTCTTCGTCCGCTACGCTCCGAGCCACAACCCGCACCTGGAGTGGGTCGTCAACGGGGCGGACCTCGCGGGCACGCCCGTCCTCTGGGCCCGCTCGATGGGACCGGCCGCGGACCGCGACCTCGTCCGCCACGAGGCCGGCCGAACGGTGTGGCTCCTCCTTCCGGACGTCGACCCGTACCGTCTCGCCCCTTACGAGCCGCGCTAGAGTGGCGCCGTCGTGAAGCAGGCGTCCGCGCGGCCCGTCGGCCGTCTCCTCGGAAAGCTGGGGCCGCGCCGTTCGCTGGGCGCCCGGATCCTCGTCCTCGTCGTCGGCCCGGTCGCCGTCGCCCTGGGCGTGGCGGCCTGGGCCGTCTCGGACCGTCTCGCGGCCTCGACGGAGGCCGACCTCGGCCGGCTCCTCGAGGCCGAGGCGGTCCGGCAGGCGAAGGTCGAGCTGCGCCGAGCCGCCGACCTGCGAAGGGCGGACCTCGAGGAACGCGCCTTCGAGCTCCTCCAGGTCCTCGGGGAGGCGCGGGCGGCCGTCGCCGGGGCGCTCGAAGAGGGCCCGGACCCGGGCCTTCCTGACGAGCGGCTCGAGGACGAGCCGGGGCGGCCTCTCGTGGCGCGCGGGGCCCACGGCTCGGCGGCGCTCGTATCGCGCCGGAGCGCCGGCTCGGCCCCGGCGCTCCGCGACTTCGCCGCGACGCGGCGCCTCGAGCCCCGCTTCGCCGAGATCCTCGCCGGGCATCGCTTCCTCTCGGCCGCGTTCGTGTACTGCGGCTCGGGCGTGGTCCGGGTCGTGCCGGGGAACGACCTTTCCCGGATCCTCGCGTCGGGGAGCTTCGCGCCCGACTTCCGGGTCGGGGGACGCTGGCCCGCGACCCGTCCCGCCGGGGTCCAGCCTCCCCTCATCACTGCGGCGTACCCCGACCTCTACTCCGACCGGGGGCGCATCGTGAGCGCGCTCGTTCCCGTCTACCGGCGGGACGGCTCGTTCCGTGCCGAGGCGGGGGTCGACTGGGCCCTCGGGGAGTGGATCGGGCGAGGCGTCTTCCGGCGGTGGACGGGGGAGGAGGAGCGCTTCGTCGGGCGCGACGGGACCGTCCTCTTCGCGAGCTCGGACCTCGAGGAGGACGGGGCGGCCGCCCGGCCGCTCAGGCCCTGGGAGCTCCTCGAGGGTTCCCGGGGCCGCGAGGGGGCCGACGTCGAGGTCCCCTCGGCGGACGGGGCGCTCCTCGTGGCGGTGAGGCCGGTCGCCGGAGTGGACTGGGCGTACGTGAGGAGCGTACCGGTCGCGGCCGTGAAGGCGGCCGCCACCGGACGGCTCGACCTGGTCCTCTCGGAGGCCCGCCGGCGGAGGCTTCGGGCGGGTCTCGGCGCGCTGGCGCTCCTCCCGCTGGTCTTCCTCGCGACGGCCCTGGCGGCACGGTCCGTCCTGACGCCTCTCAGGAGGCTCGCCGACTACGCGGACGGCATCACGGGAGGGGACGAGTCGCCGCCCCCTCCGGCTTCCGACCGGCGGGACGAGGTCGGACGGCTCTCGACCGCCCTCTCCCGGCTCGACGGGCGGGTGAGGCGCCGCATCGAGACGCTCGGCGGGATCCAGAGGGTGGTCCGGGAGGCTTCCGCGCCCACCGGTCCCCCCGAGGCGTGCGGCCGCGTCGCGCGCGGGGTGGCGAGACTCGTCGGCGCGGAGAAGGCGTG
>CALMDF010000204.1 GCA_937864895.1 uncultured Holophagales bacterium
GCTGGCCGAGCTGCCCCGCGGCCGCGATGAAGACGAGCCAGCCCCACTCGACCGGAGTCGGCGGCGCCGGCCCTTCGACGAGGGTCCCGACAGCGGCGAGCGGGATCGACGTGAGCGGGAACCAGAGGACGATCGTTTCCTCGTGCTCGGTGCGCGAGGCGTCGCGCACGGTCACGTAGGCGGCCGCGGAGAGGATCGCCCCGAGCAGGCCGACGACGACCGGGGCGAGAGGCGCCGCTGCCGCCCCGGAAGCGGACGCGCCCCACGGCACGAGGAGCGCCACGCCGGAGGCCGCCAGGAGGAAGGCGGGGACGAAGCGCCTCCCGGGCTTCTCCTTCAGGAACCAGGCGGCGAGGACGGCCGTGAAGACGGGATGCACCTGCTGGAGGAGGACGGCCTTGGCGAGCGGCTGGTGCGCGACCGACCAGAAGTAGCAGGAAAGGGCGAAGTGCCCGAGCGCCCCGCGCAGGACGAGGAGCGCGGGCCTCTTCGGCTTCCAGGAGAGCCCCCGCCTCCTGAGGAGCCAGAGCATGAAGAGGGCGTTCAGGACGCCCCGGACGAGGATCACCTCCTGCGGGGGGATGCGCCCGCCGAGGAGCTTCGCCCCCGCCGCCATGACGGCGAAGAAGAACGCGGAGAGGGCCATCTCGCGCACGGACGCGCATTATCGGGGCGTCCTGAACCTCGGAGCCGGCTCGCCCGTACCTAGTGGCGACGGGCCTTGCTCCCATCGGCCCGTGGCCTACGAAAGGGAACGATGAGAGGTACGGCGGTTCTCCTTTCTCTCGCGATCGCGGCATCGGCCGCGAACGCCGGAGGCGCCGCCGAGCCGCCCGGGCCGGTGATCTCCTTCCGGCAGCTGTCGCTCGAGCAGGGGCTCTCACAGGCCGTCGTCCGCGCTCTCATCCAGGACTCGAGGGGCTTCCTCTGGATCGCGACCGAGGACGGGCTCAACCGCTACGACGGCTACGGCTTCACCGTATTCCGCAACGACCCCCTCGACCCCGGCAGCATCCCGGACAACGGCCCGACGTGCTTCGCCGAAGGGCGCGGAAACATCCTCTGGATTGGCACCGTCGACGGCGGCATCGCGAAGCTCGACCTGGCGACCCTTCGCTTCCAGCGGTTCCCGCCCGAGCCGGGGCGTCCCGGCGGCCTCCCGGCCGGGCCGGTGTCGGCCGTTCTCGAGGACCGCTCGGGGACGCTCTGGGCGGGCACGCCCGGCGGAGGCCTGCTGCGGCTCGCCCCGGGCGGATCCTCGTTCCAGGCCTTCCGCCCCGAGGCCGGGGACCCCGAGGGCTTTCCCCCGGGGAACGTCCTCTCCCTCGCGGAAGGCCCGGACGGGGCGATCTGGGTCGGGACGGGGGGGAGCGGCGTCCTGAAGGTCGACGCGCGGACCGGCAGGGTCCTGGACGCCTTCGACCGGGACCCGTCGAACCCCGGGGCCCCGGCGAACGCTTTCGTCACGGACGTCCTCGTCGACGGCAAGGGCCACGTGTGGGCCGCCGCGGGAGCCCTCGTTCGGATCGACCCGGCCACGAGGGAGGTGCGGGTCTTCAGGAACGAGCCGTCCGACCCGGCGTCCTTTCCGTCGCGCCGGGCGAGAAGCCTCGCGGAGGACGGAGAGGGCAGGATCTGGGTCGCCACGGAGAACGGCCTCGTGAGGTTCGACCCGGACAGCGGCGAGTTCACGGCGTTCCGCAATCGCCGGGACGACTCGTCGAGCATTCCCTCCAGCCGGACGAACACCGTCTTCGTCGACCGCACCGGCCTCCTGTGGGCGGGCCTCGACGGCTCCGGCCTCGCCGTCCTCGACCTCTCGGGGTCCCCCTTCCGCACCATCCGGTACCGGCCCGGCCAGTCGGACGGGTTGACGGCCCCCGTCGTCCGCGGCGTCCACGAGGCGCCCGACGGCACGCTCTGGCTGGGCCTTTCCGGAGGAGGGCTGAACGCGCTCGACCCTCGAACGGGCCGGGCCCGGGCCTTCCGCGCCGGGCCCCCGCCGTCGGGCCTGTCGTCGGACGACGTCTGGAACGTCGCGACGGACGAAGAGGGGATCGCGTGGGCCGCGACGCTCGGGGGCGGCCTCAACCGGGTCGACCCGCGAACGGGCGTCGTTCGCGTCTTCCGGGCCTCTCCCGGCGAACCCGGGGCCCTCTCCTCCAATCAGCTCCGCGTCGTCCTCGAGGGCCGGGACGGCACGCTCTGGGTCGGGACGGCCGGGGGCGGGCTCTGCGGCTTCGACCGCCGAACGGAGCGGTTCGAGTGCTTCCGCAACGACCCCGGCGACCCGTCCTCGCTGTCGAACGACGTCGTCCGCGCCGTGCACGAGGACGCCTCCGGCGCGATCTGGGCGGGGACCGACGCGGGCATCAACAGGCTCGACCGGACGACCGGACGGTTCACCCGGTTCCTCGACGACGCCTCGCGCCCCGAGACCGCGGGCATCGCACGCGTCTACGGGCTCTGTGAGTCGCCCGCGGGAGGCGCCGGGGGCGGAACGCCGAGAGGCCTCGTGCGGCTCGACCCGGCCACGAAGGCCGTGACGCGGTACCGCCAGGCCGACGGGCTCCCGAACGAGTCGGTCTACTCGGTCCTTCCCGACGGCTCCGGGGCCCTCTGGGTCTCGACGAACCGTGGCCTCGCGCGGGTCCTCCCCTCCCCGGACGGGCGAAGCGCGTCCTTCCGGGCCTTCGACGTCCACGACGGCCTCCAGAGCGACGAGTTCAACGGCGGCTCCTTTCACCTGGGGCCGTCGGGGACCCTCTGGTTCGGGGGGATCCTCGGCGTGACGGGCGTCAGGGCGGAGGAGGTCCGGGACGACCCGTTCCCGCCACCGGTCGCTCTCCTCTCCTTCTCGAAGCTCGGCCGGCCCCTTCCCGTGTCCGACTGGCTGCCGACGGGTTCCGTTTCCCTCGGCCCGAACGAGGGATTCTTCTCCGTCGGGTTCGCGGCCCTCTCCTTCCGGTCGGCGGCCAAGAGCCGCTACGCGTGGAAGCTCGAGGGTCTCGACGACGACTGGGTGGACGGCGCCGGCCGGCGGCGTGCCGACTACACCTCCGTCCCGCCCGGCAGCTACGTCTTCCGCGTGAAGGCGGCGAACAAGGACGGGGTGTGGAACGAGGAGGGGGCGAGCCTTCGCGTCGTCGTCAGGCCCCCCTGGTGGCGGACCCCCGCGGCCATCGGGACCTGGGTCCTTCTCCTGGCGACGGGCGGCTTCGTCGTCTCCCGCCTCGAGAAGCGCCGCGTCCTCGGGAAGGAGCGTGAACGGAGCCAGCTCGTCGAGGCCGAGCTTCGGGCCCAGGCCGCCGAGGCCCAGGCGCGCGCCGTCCAGGCCGAGGCGGCCCGGAAGACGGCGGAGCTGGAAGAGGCGCGCGCGATGCAGGTCTCGCTTCTCCCCCGCTCGACGCCGGACGTCCCCGGACTCTCCGTGGCCGCCCTCGCGAGGACGGCGACCGAGGTGGGTGGAGACACCTGGGACTGGGCCGTCGGGCCGGACGGCGCGCTCGCGCTCGTCATCGGCGACGCCACCGGGCACGGCGTCCGGGCGGGGACCGTCGTCTCCGTGATGAAGGGCCTGTTTCGGGGCGACCCGTTCCCGGGCGACCTCGGGGCCTTCCTCGATCGGGCGGGCCGCGTCCTCCGAGACCTCGGCCTGCCCCGCCTCCACATGGCGCTCGCCGTTCTCGTCGTGCGGGGAGAGGACGCGACCCTCGCCTCGGCCGGGATGCCCCCGGCGCTCGTCTTCCGGGCCACAACCGGAGACGTCGAGGAGATCCTCGTCCCGGGAGCTCCTCTCGGCGCCCTCGTCGAGACGCCGCACTCGTCCGTGTCGTTCCGCCTCGGCCCCGGGGACGCCGTGCTCCTCTCGTCCGACGGCCTCGCCGAGAGCCCGGGCCCCTTCGGCGAGCCGTTCGGCTACGAACGGGCCCGGGACGCGTTCCGCGCGTCGGCTCTCCTTCCCCCCGACGAGGCCGTCGCCGGCATCGCCCGCCGGGAAGAAGAGTGGAGGGGCGCCGGGACCCGGGAGGACGACCTCACGCTCGTCGTGGCGCGACGCGACGCCTGACGGCGGCGTGCCATACTTTTCCCCCTTTGGCGCACTTCGTCCTCGTCCTCACGCTCGTCACCTGGTCGTTCTCGTTCCTCGCGGCGGTCCGCCTGCGCCAGGATCTCGGCCTGACAGAGGCCCTCGCGGCCCGGTTCGTTCCCGTGCTCGTCGGAGCGGGCGCGTTCCTCCTCCTCCGCCGGAAGATCCGCGTCCCCCGGGAGGCGTGGCCGAAGGTGATCGCGATGGGGCTCCTGAGCGTCCCCGCCTACAACGTCTTCTTCTTCCACGGGATGAAGACCGTGCCGTCGGGGACCGGGGCGCTCATCATCGCGCTGAACCCCGTCTTCACCGCGGTGCTGGCCCGGGTCGTCCTCGGTGAGCCGTTCGGGAAGCGCCACGTCGCCGGCCTTCTCCTCGCGATGACGGGCGTCTTCGTCGTCATCCGCTTCGGCACCGACCGCTCCGTCGACTGGCCGTACCTCTCGAGCGCGCTGCTCCTCGCTCTCGCCCCTCTTTCCTGGGCCTTCTACGCGGTCATCGGGCGGACCCTCCCCGCCGGGGCGGACCCGGTGGACACGTCCTACGCGCTCCTCTTCGTCGGGAGCCTTCCCCTCCTCGCCTTCGCCCGCCCCTCCACGGCGAGGACGCTCCTCGCGAGCCCGGGCGCACTCGGGGCGGCGCTCTACCTCGCGATTCCCTGCACGCTCCTCGCGTGGGTCTCCTTCCTCTGGGCCCTGAAACGGCTTCCCGCGGGCGAGGCGGCGTCGTTCATCTTCCTGAACCCGCCGCTGGCGAACCTCTGGGCGTGGCTTTTCGAAGGCGCGCCCCTCCGCCCGCCATTCCTTCTCGGCGCCGCGATCCTCCTCGCCGGGGTGGGGCTCATCGTCCTCCGGCCCTCGCCCCGGAGTAATCTGGCGCGATGACCAGCCCGCCCCGAGCCGGCGGCCGCGGCGCCCAGAGCTACGCGCTCCTGTCCATCGGCGCGGCCCTCGCGACGATCGGCATCAAGACGGCGGCGTGGGCCCTCACCGGGTCCGTCGGCCTCCTCTCCGACGCCGTCGAGTCGGTCGTGAACCTCTTCGCCGCCGTCGTCGCTCTCTGGGCTCTCCGCTTCGCGGCGACGCCGCCCGACGCCGAGCACCACTTCGGCCACGCGAAGGCGGAGTACCTCGCCTCGGCGTTCGAGGGAGTCGCGATTCTCGGGGCGTCGGTCGCCATCGCCGTCACGGCGTGGGAGCGGATCGCCGACCCGCAGCCGATCAGCGACGCCTGGCTCGGCATCGGGATCTCGACCGTCGCGTCCGCGATCAACGGCGCCGTCGCGTTCGTCCTCCTCCGGGCGGGACGCCGGCTCGACTCCATCACGCTCCGCTCCGACGCCCACCACCTGATGACGGACGTCTGGACCTCGGCCGGGGTCCTCGTGGGCGTCGCTCTCGTCGAGATCACCGGCTGGCACATCCTCGACCCGATCGTCGCCCTGGCCGTCGCGACGAACATCGTCTGGATGGCCGGGAGGATCCTCCTCGAGACGGTGCAGGGCCTCCTCGACAAGACGATTCCCGAAGGGGAGCGGGCCTCGCTCGAGGCGCTCCTCGCGAGGTACCGTTCGGGTGAGGTCGCCCTGCACGCGGTCCGGACCCGGCAGGCCGGACCGGTCCGCTTCATCGACATGCACGTCCTCGTCCCGGGGGGCT
>CALMDF010000205.1 GCA_937864895.1 uncultured Holophagales bacterium
CGAAGTTGCCGTAGAGGCCGACGACCGAGGAGGCGTTGAGGACGACGCCGCCGCCGGCCGCGATCATGTGCGGCGTCACGGCGCGCGTGCAGAGGAAGACGCCCCTGAGGTTCACCCCGATGACCGCGTCCCATTGCTAGTCGGTCATCGTGGCCTGGACGGCGCCGTCCTTCCACTTGACGAGCTGGGCGTCCCTCACGATCCCGGCGTTGTTGACGAGGACGTCGACGCGACCCCACCTGGTGATCACGTCGGCGACGGCGGCGTTCACCGACGAGGCGTCGGCGACGTTCACCTTCGCGGCGTACGCGTCGGCGGCGCCGATCGCCTTCAGCTGGTCGGCGAGGGCGGGGGCGTCCGCGACGTCCCAGGCGGCGACCTTCGCCCCCTCCTTCGCGAACCTCAGGGCCGTGGCGAGCCCGATTCCCGCGGCCGCGCCGGTCACGACGACGACGCGCCCCGAAAGTCCTGTCTCGATGCTCATGACGGAACCTCTCCTTCCGCGGCCCTTCGGGCCGCGGTGACGGCCCCGCTCCGGGCGGGGCGGAGGGTCCGGCGGGCGGAGAGCCCGCCCGCCGGACGACTCAGGAAGGACGAATCGGGCTAGAAGGCAAACCGGACGCCGAGCTGGACCTCGCGGGAGGGCAGCGTGGCGCTCGCCTTGCCGTAGTTCGCGTTCGGCCGCGCGACCGCCGCCGGGTTGGCGAGGGTCGGGCCGGAGAGGAACTCGGCGCCGTCGATCGAGGCGACGTCGTAGTTCGTGGAATTGAAGAGGTTGAACCCCTCGACGATCAGCTCGAGGTTCCCGGCCGAGCCGAGGGCGAACGACTTCGTGAGGCGCAGGTCGAAGCTGCGGTAGACCGGGCCGTCCACGCCGAAGCGGTCGACGCCGGGCATCCGGTCTCCCGTCTTGCCGTCGCCGTTGTAGTCGTAGCCGTAGCGGCGCGTCCAGGGCTGGCCGGTCCCGTAGTTGAAGATCGGCGCGAGGGTCATCGTCCAGGGGAGGCGGAAGACGCCGGAGACGACGAAGCGCATCCGTTCCGCGGACCGGCCCCGGCCGTACTCCGCCTCGAGGTCCGCCGGGTCGCTCGGGTAGCCCGTCGGGAACTCGGGGCTGAAGTCGTCGGAACGGTTGTGCTTGCTCGCGAACGTGACGGAGCCCATGAGGAGGTGGCCGCCCTTGAGGTTCCCGTTCAGGGAGAACGTGAGCGCCTTGTACTCGGACTCGCCGTCGTTCGAGTAGACGTTCACCTGGTTGTACTGCTTCATCGGGCGGGTCGGGTTCGCGTTCCCGTTCCAGTTCACGTCGTGGACGATGAGCTCCTTCTTCCCCTTGACCCAGACGCCTTCGACGTCGAGGAAGAGGCCCGTCTGCCAGAGCTTCGAGGTCAGGCCCGCGCTGAACTGGCTCGCCTCGGGGGCGACGAGCGTGTCGTCGAGGAGGGTGATGTCGATCGGGAGCGGGAGGCCCGTCGTCGTCGGGTTGTTCGGGTCGAGGGCGAAGGCGGGCAGGCCGTAGAGGAGGCCGTTGACCCGCGTGAAGAGCTTGCGCCCGCTCTCTCCGTTCTGCTGGAGCTCGGTGAAGGACGGGACGAGGAGGTTGCGGCCCACGAAGAGGCCCCAGCCGGCGCGGGCGACGAACTGGCCGTCCGACCTGACGTCCCAGGAGAGCCCGAGCCGCGGCTGGAAGTTGTTCGTGTCCCTCTCGCGCGGCTCGGGGATGAGCGCGTGCGTGAAGCCCGTGTTGTTGCCGTTCGTGTCGAGGTCGTACCGGAGGCCGAGGCTGACCGTCAGGTTCGACATCGGGCGCCAGTCGTCCTGGACGAAGGCGGCGATCCGGTCCGTCGTGACCGTGACGTCGCTCGACCCGACGCCGTAGCCGTAGGCGATCGGGAAGGACTTGTTGTCGAATGCCCAGAGGAAGAGGCCCGTGGCGTACGTGTCGATGATCGAGCGGTCCTTCACGTGCTGCCAGCCGGCGCCGACCTTCACGTCGTGCGTGCCGCTCTTGCCGGAGAGGTGGAGGTAGAGCGTGTCGCGGATCTCGAACTGGTCACCCTCGCCGAGGAGGTCGCCGAGGATGTTGCCCCCCGTCTTGAGGGTCACGCCGCTCGAGAACCAGTCGGCGACCGCGTCGGAGTTCGTCGGCTCGAAGTACTTCCGGTGGCCGAACTGGGCGCGGAGCTCGTTCGTCGTCGTCGCCCCGGCGACCCAGGTGTGGCCGGCGGTGAAGTTGTAGTTGTCGCGCTGGAGCTCCTGGCCATAGTCCACCGACTGCACACCGCCGACGCGGAAGTTCTCCTGGGTGTAGGTCTCGTAGTCGGCCTTGACGAGGAGGGACTGCGAGTCGGTGAGGCTGTGCGTCACCGAGCCGAACGCGAGGATCTGGTCGGTCGGCACCTCGAGGTCCTCGGCCAGCGACACGAAGGCGCCCTGGGGCCGGAAGAGCGTGGGCCGGGTCTCGTCGACGTACTCGCCCGAGAGGAAGAAGTGGGTCCTGTCCTTCGCGATCGGGCCTCCGAGGGAGAGGCCGTACTGGCCGCGGCGGAAGTCGACCTCGGAGTCCTGCTCGAGCGCGCCCTTGGCGCGGAGCGCCTCGTTCCGGTAGAAGGCGAAGAGCGAGCCCTTGAGCTCGTTCGTGCCCGTCTTCGTGAGGACCGTCAGCGCGCCGCCCGCCGAGCCGCCGACCTCGGCGTCGAAGCGCGAGTTGATGACCCGGAACTCGGAGATGGCGTCCTGCGAGACGCGCGTCTTGGCGAGGCCGAGGGCCGGGTCGGTGTAGTCGACGCCGTCGACGAGGATCGTCGACTGCGAGGCGTTTCCGCCCGAGCCGATGACCGGGCCGCCCGTGACGAACCGGAACTCGCCGCGCTCGCGCTGGACGCCCGGCGCGATGAAGGCGAGCTTCTCGAACTCGCGGTTCGCGACGGGGAGCGCCTTGATCTGCTCCGGGATGATGTTCGTCGAGGAGTCGATCTTGTAGACGTCGACGAGCGGCGCCTCCGCGACGACCGTCACCGACTCGGCGATGGCCCTGGCGCGAAGGGTGACCCTCAGCTTCGCCGTCTGGCCGATACGGAGGGTGACCGGCTGCTCGACGGGCTCGAAGCCCTGCAGCGCGACGCGCGCGACGTACCCGGCTGCCGGGGGGACCGCCGGGAAGCGGGCCGACCCCTTGGCGGACGTCACGGAGGTGCGCAGGAAGCCCGTCTCGACGCGCTTGAGCTCGACCGAGACGCCGGGAAGGGCGGCCCCCGTCTCGTCGACGACGTCGATCTCCACGACCGCGTCGGCGGTCTGGGCAGGCGCGGGCGCCGCCCACGGCAGCACCGGCAGGAGAAGGGCCCCGAGAAGGGCCACGGCCCGAATGAGGGGTTTCCGGGTCAGCCTCGTCATCTCATCCTCCCGGGCGCGACGGCGCCCTTTTCAGCGCACGTGAAAACGCGGACGGCGCGCGCAGCCCCGGCTTCCGGTCGTTCGAACGACCGGCTCCGAAATTCGCTTCGCTGCGCCCCGCATCGTGAGATACCGAACACTCGGTATGTTTTCCCTGGCCGGATTCTGGGGATCCCGTTCGAACCGTGTCAAGGGAAATCCGAGGCCCCCGTCTCCTCAGCCCGCCCGGCTCTTCCGTCGCACGGGGCGGCTGGCGACCTTCTCGGTCAGCTGGAGGTTGCGCCGGATCTGCTCGAGCATCTTCGCCTCGAGCCCCCCGCGGCGCTCGGTCGACCGGCCGCCGCGCCGCTTGGCGCGGTCGAACGCCTTCCGCGCCGCGCGCGCGTCGCCGACGGCGAGGTACGCGAGCCCGAGGTGGGCGAGGCCGGTCGGCGTCTCCCCCAGCTCGGCCGCCCGGGAGAGGCACTCCACGGCGCGGGCGTATTCCTTCCTCTTGTAGTGGACCCACCCCTTGGCGGCGAGAGGGAACTGGCGCATCTCGCGCGGCGAGAGGCGGAGGGCCCGGTCGGCGTCGTCGAGCGCCTCGTCGAGCCGCTCCCCCATCTCGGCGAGGGACGCGGCACGCTGGAAGTAGCCGATCGACCGGGCGTAGTTCGACGTGACGGTCTCGAGCATCTCGCCGGCCACCTGGGTCCCCTCCCGGAACTTCCCCTCGGCGCGGAGCGCCTCGAGGAGGGTCGCCCAGGCCGCCGCGGCGATCGGCTCGTCGGGCTTCTGGGCGAGGACGCGACGGGTCGTCGCCACCGCCTCCGCCGTCCGGCCCACGGCAGAGCAGACGAGGGCGTAGGCAATCTGGACCGTCGCGTTCTCGGGGTCGGCCTTGAGGGCCCGGCGGTAGAGGACGAGCGCCTTCTGCGGGTCGCGCGCGGCGACGGCCGCCGCGCGCCCGGCCCTGTCGGCCGACTCCCCCGAGAGCCCGGGCAGGTGCCCCGCGCCCGCGGGGCCGAGGAGCTTCCTCGCCTCCTGCAGCTCGATCCTGTTCGGGTTCAGCTCGAGGGCCGCCCGGAACCGGTCGGCGGCCTTCTGCGTCCAGCCCCGGTCGAGGTAGCAGAGGCCGAGCTGGAAGAGCCCGTCCTCGTCGTCCGGGTCGAGCCTCACGGCGCGCTGGAGGGCGTCGATGGCGTCGGTCAGGCGGCCCCGCTCGTAGGCGATCGTCCCGAGGAGCGACAGGGCCTGCGGGTTTTCCTCGATCTGGACCGCGCGCCGGAGGAGCGCCTCGGCCTTGGCGAGCTGCCCCGTCCCGGCGTGTATGGCCCCGAGGGCGAACGCCGGGAGGAATGCGTCGGGGCGCAGGGCGAGGGCCTTCTTGAGGTAATCGACGGCCTTCTCCGGCCGCCCGAGGTCGTTCTCGAGGACGCCCGAGTAGACGAGGGCCTCGAAGTGCTGGGGCTTGCGCTCGAGGACGCGCTTCAGGGCCGGCGCCGCCTTGCCGGCCTCCCCGTCGTTGAACCAGGTCTCCCCGAGGAAGAACGCGAGCTCCGAGTTGGCGGGGTCGAGCTTCCAGGCCTCCTCGAGGACCCCCATCGCCTTGTCGGGGTCGAGAGCGAAGAAGGCGAGCTCCGCTTCGCCGAGGAGCTCGAGGAGCCGCTCGCGCCCCGGCCCCTTGTGCTCGGCGACGATCCGCTCCTTGCGCTCGAGGAAACGCTCGCGCTTCTCGAGGACGGTCATGTGCTGGTCGACGCGCCCCTCCCAGAGCTCGACGAACTCCTCCTCGAGGAGGAGCCCCTTGCGCTCGAGGAGGTCCTTCAGGGCGAGGAGGCCGGTCTGGATGACGAAGCCGTTCTTCTCCTGCCGGTGGAACCCCTCGAGGAGGGCCTTGAGCGTCTCGGCGCTCCGTTTGACGATCTCCTCGAGGATGGAGACCCGCTCGAGGAGGTGCTCGTCGAGGGAGATCCCCTCGCCGGCGGGACCCTCGTCGTACGTCTCGCTCGAGCCGGAGACGACGAGGAGCTTGTTCTGGCACTTGCGGCAGAGCTCCTGGTCGAGCTCGTTCGCCGCGCCGCAGACCTGGCAGATCAATCCTGGACCTTCTCCCCGCCGGGCCCCGAATAGCGGTAGAACCCGCGCCCGGCCTTTCTTCCGACCCAGCCCGCGTCGACCATCTGGACGAGGAGCGGACAGGGGCGGTACTTGTCGTCCCCCAGCCCGTGGTGGAGGACCCGCAGGATCGCGAGGCACGTGTCGAGGCCGATGAAGTCGGCCAGCGTGAGCGGCCCCATGGGGTGGTTCATGCCGAGCTTCATGATCGTGTCGATCGCCTCGGGCGTGGCGACCCCCTCGTGCACGGCGAA
>CALMDF010000206.1 GCA_937864895.1 uncultured Holophagales bacterium
GTCGTGAGCCGGGAGACGATCCTCTCGCGCCTCTGGGACTACGCGGCCGACGTCGAGACCCGTACGGTCGACGTCCACGTCCGGTCGATCCGCAAGAAGCTGGGAGACGACGTCGTCGAGACGGTCGTCGGCGTGGGCTACAGGTATCCCGCATGAAGCCGGGCGTCCCGAGGCGGGCCCGTCCGGCGTTCGAGGCCCTGGTGCTCGGGGTGATCACTGTGGCCGTCGTCGGGCTGGAGCCTCGGGCGCTCATCGCGGGAGCGCTCGTGGCGGCGGCCTTCTTCGCGATCCGGCTGCGCAGGATGCGCGAGCTGGACCGGGTGCGCGACGGCGTCGCCACGGCGGCCTCCGGGACACGGCCCGAGGAGTGGCCCGGGCTCTCCCCGGAGACGGAGGCCGTCTTCCACGCGCTCCACCGCTTCGCGGACCTCGTTTCCCGGGAGAGGGAGGGGAGCGAGAAGGCGCGAGTCCTCGCCCGCACGGTCTTCGAGAAGGTGCCCGTGGGGCTCGTCGTCGTCGATCGATCGCTGGCGGTCCTCGACGTGAACCCGGCCGCCAGGCTCCTCTTCGGAGTTCCGCCCGACGCCGCCTGCCCCGCCCTCCACGACGTCGTCCGCGACCCGCAGGTCCTGGGGCTCTTCCGGTCCCTCATCGGGAAGGACGGGGTCTCGGACGAGGCGCCCCCGCCCGTGGTGGTTCGGCGGGAAGGGCGCGAGGGGGGCGAACGGCTCCTCGAAGTCACGGCCCGCGCCGTCCCGGGGCGCCCCGTCGAAGGAGAGCCGGCGGCCATCGGCGTGACGCGGGACGTGACGGAGCGGGAGCGGACGGAAAAGATGCGGCGGCAGTTCGTGGCCGACGTCTCCCACGAGCTCAGGACGCCGATCGCCACGATCCGGGCGGCGGCCGAGACGCTCGCCGGGGAGGAGTCTCTGGACGAGGGCGCCGGCCGGCTCGTCGGGATTCTCGAGAGGCAGGCGGCGCAGATGCAGGACCTCGTGTCGGACCTGACGGACCTCTCCCAGATCGAGTCGGGAGCGGTCTCGCTCCAGCTCGAGGAGATTCCCCTCGACGGGATCCTCGCGGGCGTCGTAAAGGACCTCGAGGGGGTCGCCCGGGCGAAGCAGGTGGAGGTCGCGCTGGACGTCCGGCCCGGCCTCGCCGTGACGGGCGACCGGCGGCGCCTCGCGCAGGTCTTCCGGAACCTCGTCGACAACGCGGTGAAGTTCTCTCCAGTCGGCGCCCGGGTCGACGTCGTTGCCGAGGCCGGCCGGGGCAGCTCGAGCGGGGCCGTCCTCGTCCACGTCGTGGATCGCGGGATCGGAATCCCCGCCGGCGAGCAGGCGAAGGTCTTCCAGCGCTTCTACCGCGTCGACCCGTCGCGGTCCAAGTCGACGCCCGGGACCGGGCTGGGGCTCGCCATCGTCAAGCACCTTCTCATCCTCCACGGCGGATCGATCCGAGTGGAATCCGAGCCGCTCTGCGGGAGCCGATTCACGGTCTCGCTGCCCGGGTCGGCCGCCGCCGCCCCGGCCCTCAAGGAGGCTTCATGAAAGAGCATTTCACCGACCTTCTCGAGCGGCTCCGGCGCCAGCTCATCGGAATGGGCGCGGAGGTGGAGAGCCAGATTCGCGTCGCCGTGGAGGCCCTGATCGCGGGCGATGCCGTGATGGCCAGGGGCGTCTGCGAGAGGGATCCGGTGGTCAATGACCTCGAGGTGAGGAACGAGGAAGCGGTGATCCACCTCCTCGCAACGCAGCAGCCGGTGGCCGGAGACCTGCGCCTCCTCGTGGCGGCGATCCGGATCAACGCGGACCTCGAGCGAATCGGCGACCACGCCGTGAACATCGCCCAGGCGGCCGAGCGGCTCGCCGGCGCGAAGCCGTTCAAGCCGTGGATCGACATCCCGCACATGGCCGAGGTCGTCCGCGGGATGCTCCGCGACGCCCTCGACGCCTTCGTGAGGCGCGACACGGAACTGGCCAAGGAGGTCCTCGTCCGCGACGACGTCGTGGACGCCAAGAACCTCTCGCTCATCCGGGAGCTCCTGACCTACATGGCCGAGAACCCGGCGCTCATCAGCCGGTCGATCGAGATCATGTCGATCTCGAAGAACCTCGAGCGGGTGGCCGACCTCGCGACGAACATCGCCGAGGAGACGATCTTCATCGCCGAGGGCCTCGTCATCAAGCACCAGGGGCCGCAGCGCGCCGAGAGCGGGGAGGACGGGGCCGGCCGCTGAAACGGGGCCTCGTTCAGTCCCGGGCGAAGGCGAGAAGGGTCTCCTTGACGCTCGTCCCCGGCCCGAGGACGGCGGCGAGGGCTCGCGAATAGCTCGCCAGCTGGGGAGCGTAAAGAGCCTCCCGTTCGGCCCGAACCTCGGGCGTCGGGATCCGGTCCGTCTTCCAGTCGACGACGAACCAGCCGTCCTCCTCCTCGAAGAGGAGGTCGATCTTCCCCTCGACGAGCGGCGC
>CALMDF010000207.1 GCA_937864895.1 uncultured Holophagales bacterium
CGCTCAGCTCGAGGAGCCGCTCGAGGCTCGCGTGGCTGACCCGGAGCGACCGGGTCCGCCCGCCGAGGGCGCGGCTCCCGGCGTCGTCCGCCCCCGGACCCGCGGCAGGCCCGGCAGGCTCGTCCCGCGCCGGCGCGGCCGCCCGCCCGGGCCCGGCCTCGGACGCGACCCGCGAGAGGTCGGCGAGGGCCGCCTCCCACTCGGGGGGCATCGCCTCGGGAACCTCGCCGGAGCGGAACGCGGCGGAGAGCTTCCCGATGGCGGCGAGGAGGAGGGTGACGATCTCCTCGTCCGCCACGGCGTCGCCCGCGCCGCAGGTGTCGAGGGCGTCCTCCATGACGTGGGCGGCGCGGGCGACCGCGTCGAAGCCCATCATCGCGGAGTTTCCCTTGAGCGTGTGGAAGACCCGCTTGAGCCCCGAGAGGTCCTCCGCGGAGAGCGCGGCGTCGGCGCTCTCCACGGCGAGGAGGCCGTCCTCCGCCTTCTCCAGGAGCTCCCGGCTCGAGGAGAGGAAGTCGTCCAGGATCTCCTGGAACTCGTGCGTCGTCACCGCGGCCTTTCGCGTTCCGGCGGCGTCGCGGGGGACGCGGCGCTCACGGCGCCTCGGATCCGCCCCGGCTCTCGAACAGGCCGTCGATGACGGCGTGAAGCTGCGCGGGCCGGAACGGCTTGCAGACGTAGCCGACCGCCCCGAGCGCCATCCCGCGGGCCGTGTCGTCCTCCTTGCCCTCGGTGGAGATGATGATCACGGGGATGTCGGTGAAGAGCCCCGTCTGCCGGCGGACCTCGAGGAAGCGCAGGCCGTCCATCACGGGCATGTTGATGTCCAGGAGGATCAGCTGCACGTCGGGGTTCCGGTTCAGCGCCTCGAGCGCCTGGTTCCCGTCGTAGGTGTGGACGACCTCGCACTTCTGGTACCGCTGCAGCACCAGTCCGTGCATCTTGTGGACGAGCTCGGAGTCGTCGACGATCAGGACCTTCTTCAACCTCATGAACGGCTCCCCCTCCCGGCGCAGAGCTGCCGGGACCTCGGTCCCGGCGAGAGTGTAGCCCAGCCCCGGCGCGGCTCCGGGCCCCGAAAGCCCCCCTTCACGGGGCTAGAGGTCCACGTCGCCGAACGCCGACCGGGCGAGCGGCGACGGCTGGAACCGGCGGGTGTCGCGGTGGGAGACGGCGATGAGCTTGCCGTGGAGGAGAGGCACGAGGAGCCCCTCTTCCTGGATCGTCCTCACGATCGGGACGAGGTCCTTCACGTCCTGGGTCTTCCGGAACTGGTCGAGGGCCCGGTCCGTCGCCGCGTTCTGCCAGCGGGAGAGGTTGTAGGCGGAGGCGCGCGGCGCTGTCTTCGACGTGACCATCGTCGACAGGAGGAGCGAGTCGACGAAGTCGGAAGCGAGCGGAGTGTCGGCGATCCAGCCGGCGAGGAGGAGGTCGTAGTCGCCCCTCTCGAGGTACCCGACGTACTCGCCCCGGTCGCGGGGCTGCAGGACGGCGACCTCGGTCCCGAGCGGCTTCAGGCTCTCGGCGATCGACTTCGCCGCGGCCTGCGGGTCGGGCAGGTAGGGCTTCGGGCCCCACGTCAGGACGAGCCTGAGGCGCTCGGGTGCCGGGAGCCCGGCCTCGTCGAGAATCTGCCGCGCCTGGGCGGGGCTCCCGTCGACGGAGCCGATCTGGACGTCTCTCCTGAGGAAAGGAGGCAGGAGACCCGGGGCCGCGAAGCCGAGGCCGAGCGCCCCGAAGTTCACCCGGGCGAGCTCGGTCCGGCTGACGGCGGCGCAGATCGCGCGGCGAACCCGGGCGTCCGCGAGCGCGGGGCGCTCCACGTTCAGGAAGAGGATCCCGGTGCTGCTTCCCTCGAGCGTCTTCGGGAAGACCGGCGCGCCCCGGAGCCTGGCGAGGTGGGAGAAGGTGAGGGCGTAGGTCACGTGGACCTCGCCCGCGTGGACGGCGGCGAGGAGCGCCTCGGCGTCGGGGTAGACCTCGAAGAGAACCGCCCCGAGCGCGGGAGCCTTCGCCGTGTGCGGGTTGACCCTGAGGAGGATCCTGTCGGCCTTGACCGGATCGCCGCCCTCGAGCGCCTCGGGCTCGAGGAAGGGACCGGTCCCGAGGAGCCGCCCCCGGCTTTCGAGCGCGACGCCGCAGAACGGCTGCGTCATCAGGGTCGCCAGGTGGGGGTCCGGCGCCTTGAGCCGGAACTCGACGCGCCCCTCCCGCGCGCGGATCTCCGCGCGGGCCGCGACGTCGCGCACGCGGCCGAGAGAGGTCGCGACGGCCGCGGCCGGGCAGGGAGTCCCGTCGGAGAACGTCGCCCCGGGCCGCACGGGGGCCGAGACGACGAGAGGGTCGCCCTCCTGCCGGAGCGGTTCCGAGAAGAGGAGCGGCTTCGGGGGGCCCCCATCCGGGGAGGGCTGGTACGGCGACTCGTAGACCTGCATGAGGGCGAGGGCGGTGACGTGGTCGTGAATCTCCCACGGGCGGGTCGAGGCGAGGTGGGAGAGGACGCCGACGCGCAGCGTCTTCGGCGGGAGGTTCGGGGGCAGGGGCATCGTCGGACCCTCCTCGCTCCGGCAGGCCCGGAGCCCGTTGCCTTGTCTCATTGCCACGGCGCCGCCGGGAACGAGGGCCCGCTTCCCGCACGTCACCGGGCGGGGCGCTGCGCCGCATGCCGGAGGCCGAACGCACGGATTATCCACCGCGCGCCCCGCGAGCCGCCCGCGCCGACGCGGGACCAGCCCGGCCTCAGCCCTTCGGCACCCGCTCCCTCAGCCTCGCCGCGCCCGCACGGCTCACCGGGACTCGTTCCCCGTCCGCCATCACGGCGATCCGCCCCTCTTCGAGGGCGGCGAGCCTCGAGACGTTCACGACCCAGGACCGGTGGACCCGCACGAAGCGGCCGCCCGGGAGCCGGGCGGCGAGGTCGGCGAGCGTCTGGTGCTTCAGGTGGCTCCTTCCGCCCGAGCGGATCAGGACGTAGTCGTCCTCGGCCTTCACCCAGTCGACGGACTCGACCGGGAGGAGCGACACGCGCGTCCCCTCCCTCACGGCGATCCTCTCCAGCGGGACCCCTTCCGGCCTCGCCGCGGCCGCCAGGGCCGAAGGGTCGGGACGGGCGGCCCCCGGGCCGACCAGGGTTCGCGCCTTCGCGAGCGCCGCGTCGAAGCGCTCCTTCGAGAACGGCTTCAGGAGGTAGTCGACGGCGTTCACCTCGAACGCCTTCACCGCGTGCCGGTCGTACGCCGTGACGAAGACGACCGCCGGGCGCGGGTCGAGGAGCTCGAGCGTCTCGAAGCCGGTCAGGCGCGGCATCTGGACGTCGAGGAAGAGGAGGTCGGGCGCCTGCGCGGCGACGGCCTCGATCGCCTCGAGGCCGTTCGCGCACTCGGCCACGACCTCGACGTCGGGGTGCCCGGCGAGGTGCTCGCGGACGACGGCGCGGGCGAGCTCCTCGTCGTCGACGATGGCGACCCGGAGCGGGCTCACGCCTCCCCCGGCGGCGCTCCCGGGACGACGAGGACGACGACGAAGCGCTTCCCGTCCCCCCGCTCCTCGATCTCGGCCGCCCGGCCCCACGCCGCCGCGAGCCGCCTTCGCACGATGGAGAGGCCGAGGCCGCTCCCGGGGGGCGCGGGAGTCTCGGAATCGTAGGGGTTCTCGACCGCGACCCTCACGCCGTCCCCCGCCTTCTCGACGCGAAGGGTCACCGTCCCCCCCTCGATGAGGGTCGCGATGCCGTGACGGACGGCGTTCTCGACGAGCGGCTGCAGGAGGAGCGGCGGGACGACGGCCGAGAGCAGCGACTCGTCGACCTCCTCCTCGACCTCGAGCCGGCGGCCGTAGCGCACCTTCTCCACGGCGAGGAACTGTCTCGCGAGCGCGAGCTCCTCGCGGAGAGGGATGAGGGAGCGCTCCCCCGAGGAGAGGCTCCGCCGGAGGAAGTCGGAGAGGAGGACGCACATGTCGCGGGCCCGGGACGGGGCAGTCGTCGTCAGGGCGCTGACGGAGTTCAGCGCGTTGAAGAGGAAGTGCGGGTTCAGCTGCGCCTTCAGCGCCTCGAGCTCGGCCTCCCTCGCCAGGACCCGCGCCTCCATGGCCCGCCGCTCGGCGGCCTGCGACGACTCCAGCGAGAGGAGGATGTAGTGGAACGTGACGGCGAGGAGGTAGAGGAGGACGCCGAGGACGAAGAGGGGCGGCACCGCCTGCCCGAACCGCTCGGGGAGGGTCGTGAGGGAAGGGAAGGTCCCGAGGAGGCTCGCGAGCGTCGAGCCGGCGAGCGTCAGGAGCGAGGCCGCGATGAGCGCCCCGACGCCGTGGACGCCGAGGACCGAGCCCGTCCTCGCCCGGGTGAGCGGCGCACTGCGGCAGGCGTAGAAGGAGGAGAGGCAGAGGAACGCGTAGACGAGAGAGAGCGGCGCCGCCAGGGCCGCCGCCTCCCCGAGCGAAAGGCTCCCAGGGAGCGAGAGCAGGTAGGCCTGTATCGCCGCCAGGGGGACCCAGGCGAGGAGGTAGGCCAGAAGCCTCTCCCTGCGAGCCAGGATGGGGTGCACGTCAGTTCTTGATGTCGAGGCCGCCGAACAGGACGAAGCCGTCGACGACGAGCCTCTTCGGCGGGACGTCTCCGTCGAGGGGCGGGTGAGCGCTCTTGTCGTCGGTCCCGCCGAAGATCGCGAAGGCCCTCACGTCGACGGCCCACTCCCTGGGGACGCGGATGTCGCCGCCTCCGAAGGCGATGAAGACCGTCACCGTCGCCTGGTCGTCCGGGATGCGGCAGTTCGTCAGGTCGAGCTCGAAGCCCCCGAAGAGGGCGTTGATCTCCCCCCCGAGGAACTCGTTCGTCGTCACGGAGCGGTCCCACCCCCCGAAGATCGCCGTCTCGTCGAGCGTGGCCGCCGTGCGGCTCTCGATCGTCCGGTCGGGGAAGGTCCGTCCCCCCGCCTTCTGGACGAGCCGGATGCCGACCGCGACGAGGAGGAGCGGCATCAGCTTCCAGACCGGAAACCGCAGGACGTAGAGGTTGTCGAGGAGGAGGAGGACCCCGGCGAGCGCGAGGACCCAGCCCCAGAAGCCGTTCCAGAAGCCGCGCCTTTGGAGCGCCTTCGTCAGCCCCACCGCGACGAGCGCGACCGGCCAGAGGCGGAGCAGGAAGCTCGCCGACACGATCCCGAAGTTGTCGAGCGTGAAGAGAAGGCCCGCGACGATGATGACGAGGCCGAACACGAGCCTCGCCGCGCCTGCCGCCTTCTGGACCCTGGGGTTCTCCACCATGGCTGCCTCCGCGCTCCCCCGAGGGAGCCTCTGATGGAAGTTACGCGCGCCCGGGGGGGTCCGCCCGCCCGATTCGGCCAACGGACGCCGGGTGTCGGCGAAAGGGCCTCAGGCCCCCTGCCGGCCGAGCCGCCAGGTCCTCTCGAAGCCGTCCGAGGGAACGCGGATCGTCACCTCCACCGCTCCGCCGGCCGTCAGGGAGTAGACCTCCTCGACTTCCGGGCCCGCCTCGGCGAGCCTCCGGACGGTGTCCTCGTCGAGCGGCTGTCCGCGGAGCGCGGGAAGGAACGGGAAACGGATCGCCTCGCCGGGCGTCACGTCGCCGTCGGGCCGCCCCTCGACGATCCGGCTGCACTCGACGAACCGGAAGTAACCGACGTCGTGCGCGGCTCGGTAGCGGCGAACGGCGGTGGCCGGGGCCTGGGCCGCCGCGGGGACCGGGAGGCCCTTCGGGAAGATCGGGTCGAAGACGACCTCCTCCCCCGCGTCCGCCTCGCGGAAGACACCGAAGTGCCGGGTGAGCCGGTCGGAAAGCGAGAAGCCCGCCTCGGTGTCGAGGAAGAGGGCGAGGCCGACCGCGGTCGCCGCGAAGGGGTGGGGCGAACGCTTGACCCGCTTCTCTCCGAACCGCTCGCGGAGCCTGCGGCCGACGAGAGGGAAGGCCCCGGCCCCGCCGACGACGTAGACGCCCGCGAGGTCCCCCTCCTCGACCTCCGCCGCCGAGAGGACCGGCTCCGTCGCCGCGATCGACTTCTCGACGAGGGCCGCGCAGGCCTCCCACACCTCTTCGATCGGCAGCGCGATGGGGGCGAGGTCGAGGGGCGACAGGTCGAGGACGAGCTTTCGCGTGTTCGGCCCGACCGCTTCCTTCTGGCGCGCGCACTCCTCGAGGAGGAGCTCGCGGGTCTCCTCGTCCGGCTCCCCGGCGCCGGCCCTCGCGAGGACCGCGGCGAGGATCGCCTCGTCGAAGTCGTCCCCGCCGAGGCGGCGCACGCCTTCGCTCGTGACGACCTCGTTCGTCTTCCCGGTCATCCTGAGGAGGGAGGCGTCGAAGGTCCCCCCGCCGAGGTCGTAGACGAGGACGTGCTCGCGCCGCGACGTGATCGTCGACCGGAAGCGGTGGGCGTACTCGAATCCCGCCGCGGACGGCTCGTTCAGGAGCGCCACCGGCGCGAAGCCCGCCACCCGGAAGGCCTCGAGCGTCAGGAACCGCTGGGCGCTCGACGAATTCGCGGGGACCGAGATCGCCGCCTCGAGCGGCTCGCCCTCCGCCACCTCGGCGTTCGACCGGGTCAGCAGGTCTTCCCTCACCTTCGCGAGGAAACCGCCGAGGAGGTCGAGGAGGAGGATCTGCCGCCCCCCCACCTCGATCCCGGCCCGCGGCCCGGCGTCGGCGAGGAGCCTCTTGAACGACCGGACGATCCGGACCCCCGGCTCGTGCCTCACGGCCGCCGCGTCGAAGCCGTACTTCAGCTCGCCCGAGGGAAGGAGGGCGACGAGCGACGGGTAGGGATCCCCGCCCTCGAAGGCGACCACCGGGTAGTTCCCGCGGTCCACCATCGTCACCACCGTGTGGGTCGTCCCGAAGTCGACGCCGAGCCGCATGTTGACGGGGAGTTTACGGACTTTCTGGGAAACCGAGGATCGGGGCGGCCCGCGCGCGGAAGCTCAGCGCGTCAGCTCGAGGCCCGTCGCCTCGAGGGCCGGCTCTCCGCCGGGGCCCTTTGCGCGAAAGACCCCCTCTGCCGTGGCCCGGGCGCCGCTCGCGTCCCCGGGGAGAGGGATCCCCGCGTCCCGCATCGTCACCTTCAGCCTCGCCTCGCGCTCGCTGAGGAAAAAGACCCCATCCTCCGAGAGAACGTCCCCGCGGACCCGGATCGTCTTCCCGTCGAACGCGGCAGCCTTTTCGCGAAGCTCGGCGATCGCGACCGGCGAGAGACCCCGGAGGGGTCGTCCGTAGAGCTCCGCCGCCCCGGCCGAAAAGGCGAGCCCGGCGAGGAGGAGCGCGGCGAGAACCGATCTCGGCTTCACGTCTCCATTGTAGGGCCGCGGCCCTCCGGGTAGGCTCCCCGCCCCATGGAGAGCTTCGACTCCGTCCTCAAGGCCCTCGTCGGCGCCGTCGGCGTCGCCAGCGGCGCGGCCTACCTCCCGCAGGCGGTCCGCATCTGGAAGCGGCGGTCGAGCGACGACGTTTCGGTCGTCACCTACCTCCTCTTCCTCCTCGGCCAGGTCATCTGGCTCACCTACGGCGTGAGGTTCGGCCTCTTCGAGATCGTCCTCGGGATGTCGGCGAACCTCGCCGGGAACCTCGCCGTCATCCTCTCGGCGGTCAGGTTCCGAACGAAGGCGGCGTGACTCTCCGGAGGCTCCCCGTCCCCCCGGGCGCCGACGCGTACCTCGCCTTCGACAAGGAGGCGGGGCAGCGGGCGCACGGCGCCGACGGCTTCATCGAAGAGGCCCGGCGCGAGCTCGGGGGCGACCTCCACCTCGTCCACCGGCTCGACCGGATCACTTCCGGCCTCCTCCTCCTCGCCCGCGGCGAGGAGGCCCTCCGGGCTGCTCACGACGCCTGGCCGACGCGGGTCTCCAAGACGTACGTCGCGCTCGTCCGCGGCGTGCCTTCCGCCGCGGAGGGGACGATCGACTACCCCGTCCTCGAGCACCGGTCGGGAAAGCCGTGGCTCCTCGAGCGCGCCGTCCGGGCCGCTTACGACCCCGATCGAGCGGCCCGCCTGCTCCGCGGCGAGGGTCTCTCCTTCGTCCCGCCGCTGCCGCCGCCCGCCCGCTCGGCGGTCCACCCCGCGGGACGCCCGGCGATCACCCGCTGGCGGCTCCTCGCGACCCGCGGGGACGACGCCCTCGTCGAGCTCTCTCCGGAAACGGGCCGGATGCACCAGCTCCGCGTCCACCTCGCCGCGATCGGGCACCCGCTCCTGAGCGACCCCCTCTACGATCCGGCCGCCGGCCCGTCGGAGCCCCCCCCGTTCCTCCGGGCCGTCCGGATCGTCTGGGAAGAGCCGCCCGGCCAGTCCCCCGGGACGGCCTGGATCTTCGAGGCACCCGCTTCTGAGATGATGTCTACGTGACCGTATCCCTTCCCCCCGAGACCCTCGAGGTCCTCCGGACCCTCTGCGACGACGCCCCGCTCGCCATCTTCGACCTGGAGACGACCGGACCCGACCGGCTCACCGACCGCATCGTCGAGGTGGCGGCCGTGAAGGTCTCCCCCGACGGGACCGTCGGCGTCTTCGAGACGCGCGTGAACCCGGGCGTGAAGATCCCGCGGGAGGCGACCGCCGTTCACGGGATCTCCGACGCCGACGTCGCCGACGCGCCCGCCTTCAGCTCCGTCGCGCCCGACCTCGTGGCCTTCCTCGAGGGGTGCGACCTCGCGGGGTACAACCTCCGGGGCTTCGACATCCCCCTCCTCGCCCGCGAGTTCGAGAGGGTGAAAGTTCCCTTCTCCTTCGACGGCCGGCGCGTCGTCGACGCCCAGGTCATCTACTTCCGCAAGGAGCCGCGCGACCTCGGGGCCGCCGTGAGGACCTTCGTCGGGCGCGAGCACACGGGCGCGCACTCGGCCCTCGCGGACACCATCGCCGCCGCCGAGGTCCTCGCCGGACAGCTGACGCGCTATGCGGACCTCCCCCGGGAGATGGAGGCCCTCGCCGCCTTCACCGCCCCCGTCGAGGGGCGCTGGGTCGACCCCGACAAGCGCTTCGTCTGGCGGGACGGCGCCGCGGTCTTCAACTTCGGCGCCAAGCGCGGGCAGACGCTCGCCGACGTGGCGTCGAAGAACCCCGAGTACCTCGACTGGATGCTCGACGCCGACTTCCCCGAGGAAGCGAAGCGGATCGTCCGCGAGGCGCGCGAGGGACGGTTCCCGAGCCGGAAGTGAGCGAGCCGGCCCTCCCGAGCGGACGGGGGCTCGCCCGGAACCGCCACCACCTCGTGAGGCTCGCTCTCCTCACGCTCGGCTGGGGCCTCCTCGTCACCGGCCTCCTCGGCGGTCTCATCCCGTTCGTCCAGGGGTGGCCGTTCGGCGTCGCCGGGGCCGTGATCCTCTACGTCGAGAGCCGCTGGTTCCAGAGGAAGGTCCGCCGGTGGCGGCAGCGTCACCCGCGCGTCGAGAAGGTCTGGCTGAAGCTGAAGACCTGGCGGCACGGCCGCAAGAAGCCCCGGCCCGACGGCACCCGCCCCGCCCCGCCTCGGGAAGACCCGGGCTGACGGGGCGGGACGGCGCCCGGGAATCAGTCCATCTGCCGCCTGAGGAACGTCGGGATGTCGAAGATGTCGTCCTTCGGGTTGCGGGCGTTGATGAGGTTCACGCCGTAGCCCGAGTCCTCGGGGTGGGCCTCTTCCGGGAGCGGGAGGCGCGTGCGTTCGCTGGCCTGGGCCGCGGCGGCGCGGTGGTTGGCGACGGGGGCGTCGAAGCCGGTCGCGATCACGCTCACCTTCACCTGCTCGCGCATCGCGGCGTCCTGGACGAGCCCGAAGATGATGTTCGCGTCGTCGTCGGCCGCCTGCTGGACGATCTGGCACGCCTCGTTGAACTCGGCGAGCGTCAGGTCCTCGCCGCCCGTGACGTTGATGAGGATCGCGCGGGCGCCCTGGATCGACTGCTCCTCGAGGAGCGGGTTCGAGATCGCCTTCTGGGCCGCCTCCACGGCGCGGTGCTCCCCCGTCGCCGTGCCGGTCCCCATGAGGGCCATCCCCATGTTCTCCATGACGGTCTTCACGTCGGCGAAGTCGACGTTCACGTAGCCGGGGACCGTGATGAGGTCGCTGATCCCCTGCACCGCCTGCCGCAGCACGTCGTCGGCGATCTTGAACGCCTCCCACGCCGTGATGTTCCGGTCGACGAAGGCGTAGAGCCTCTCGTTCGGGATCGTGATGAGCGTGTCGACGTACTCGCGCAGCTCGGCGATCCCCTCCTCGGCGAAGCGCAGCTTCCTCCTCCCCTCGAAGGAGAAGGGCTTCGAGACGATCGCCACGACGAGCGCCCCCGCCTCGGAGGCGATCTTCGCGACGACGGGCGCCGCGCCGGTCCCGGTGCCGCCGCCCATGCCGGCCGTCACGAAGACCATGTCGGACCCCGAGAGCGCCTCGGCGATCCGCTCGGCGTCCTCGAGCGCGGCATTCCGGCCCACCTCGGGGTTCGAGCCGGCGCCCATCCCCTTCGAGGTCGCGAGCCCGAGCTGGATCTTCTGCGCGGCCCGGTTCACCTTGAGGACCTGCAGGTCGGTGTTCGCGGCGATGAACTCCACGCCGCGGATCCCCGCCTGGATCATCCGGTTCACCGCGTTGCCGCCGCCTCCACCCACGCCGACGACCTTGATGCGCGCCGGGTTGACGACGTCCTCGCCGATCGTGATGGACGGCACGGGGCTCCCCTCTTCCTCGAACAGAATCATCTCTTCCTCCAGGTCCCTTTCAGATGGCCGACGCCGGGGTGAACATCTTCCCCAGCGAGTTCTTCAGCTTCGAGAAAAGGCCGCCGGCCGGCGCCGGCCGCCCCTTCGGCGACGCCGCGCCGCTTCGCCCGACGAGGAGCAGCCCGGCCGCGCAGGCCCACTCCGGGCCGCTGACGATGTCGGTGAGCCCCGAGAGGCCCCGGGGCGAGCCGACCCTCACCGGGATCCCGGCCCCGAGGACCTGCTCGGCCGCGTCGACCATCCCGTCGAGCGCGGCGCCGCCGCCCGTCAGGACGAGACCGGCGCGCAGCTCGCGGGCCGGGACGTCGCTCGTCGCCTCGCGCCAGAGGACCTCGAAGAGCTCCGCGGCGCGCGCCTCGAGGATCTGCGCCATGTAGCTCCGGGCCACCGACTGGGTCCCCTGCCCGCCGGTGCGCGGGACGTCGATCGTCTCGTCGGACGTGACGAGCGCCGCGAGCGCCGCCCCGAACTTCTTCTTGAGCCGCTCGGCGTCGGGGACGGGCGTCTTGAGCATGACGGCGAGGTCGCTCGTGAAGAGGTCCCCGCCGATCGGGAGGACGGCCGTGTGGGCGAGGGCCCCCTGCCTCCAGACGGCGATCTCGGTCGTCCCCCCCCCGATGTCCGCGAGGACGACGCCGTGGTCCTTCTCGTCGGGCGTCAGGACCGCCTCGCTCGCCGCGAGGGGCTCGAGGACCATCTCGGTCACCGAGACGCCGGCCTCGTTCACGCACTTCAGGAGGTTCTGCGTCGTGGCGGTCGGCACGGTGACGACGTGGACGTCGGCCTCGAGGCGGCTGCCGACCATGCCGAGCGGGGCGGCGACGCCATCCTGGCCGTCCACGACGAACTGGCGCTGGAGGACGGCGAGGATCTCGTAGTCGGACGGGATCGGGCACGAGCGGGCGGCGTCCAGGGCGCGGTCGATGTCCTGGCGCGAGATCTCGCGGCTCCTCGAGGCGACGGCGACGACCTGCCGGCTGTTGAACGACCTGACGGTGGGCCCCGAGACGCCGACGACGGCGCGCTCGATCTGGACCCCCGCCATGATCTCGGCTTCCTCCGTGGCGCGCTTGATCGCCTCCACGGTGGCCGGGACGTCGATGATCGCCCCCTTGCGGGTCCCCTTGTGGGTGGCGACCCCCTTGCCGACGACGTCGACGCGTCCCTCCTTCCCGGTCTCCGCGATGAGCGCGCAGACCTTCGAGGAGCCGATGTCGAGACTGACGAGGTACGGGGTGGTCTTCGGCACGGGTCCTTCCTCAGGTGTCGCCGCGAAGGCCTTCTGTTCCAGGGGCCTTCAGGACGATGCGGTTCTCGAATCTCAGGTCGACCTCCCGCGGGAGGAGGCCGTGGCGCCCCAGCTCGGGAGCGAGGACGAGGAAGGCCCGCCACCTCGCGAACGTCTTCCCCGGCCGGAGGGCCTCGTCGCCGAGGAAGAGCTTCAGGCGGGCCGGGGCGTCGACGACCGCGAAGCCCTCCGCGAGGACCTCCACCTCGGAGACCCGCGAGAGAAGCTCGGGGTCCTCGTCGCGCAGCCGCGCGAGGAGCCGGGCGCCGCGGACGACGCCTTCCTCCGGGGAGGCCGCGCCCGACGGGTCGAGGACGACGAAGCGCGGGGCTCCCGCGCCCCCGCCGTAGGGGGCGAGCCAGAGCCCGTCCTGGTCGACCGTCCAGAGGTCCTCGCCGCGCCGGGCGAGGGCCACCGGCGCGCGCGGCTCGACCTGGACGGAAATCGTGTCGGGGACGACCCGGCGCGCCGCCGCGCGCGCCACCCACGGGCGCGCGGAGAGGTCGGCGATCGCCGCGTCGAGGTCGACCGAGAGGAGCGGGCTGCCGATCCACGGGTCCGAGATCGCCTCGACCTCGTTGCGGTGGGGCTCGGGAACGCCCGTGAGGACGACCCTCTTCACGAGGAATCGCGGGTGCTTGTGGACGGCCGCCCAGGCCGCGGCGGCGCTCCCTCCCACGCCCACGACGACCACGAGGGCGAGGAGGATCCGGCGCGAGGCCTCCCGCCGCCGGGAGGGCCGGGGCGTCCGGATCGTGCCGGGCCGGTAGTAGGCGCTGTTCACGACGGGCCCCTTTCCGCCAGGTATTCCTCGCCGAGGCGGTTCACATCTCCCGCGCCCATCGTCACGAGGAGGTCGCCGGCCCTGAGGTCCTCCCGCAGGCGGGAGACGACGTCCGCGCGGACGTCGAGGTCGACGACGTTCCGGTGTCCGCGGACGCGGGCCGCGTCGGAGACGAGGCGGGAGGTGATCCCCTCGATCGGCGCCTCTCGCGAGGGGTAGACGGGGAGGACGTAGACGGCGTCGGCCGCGAGGAGGGCCGCGCCGAAACCGGCCGCCTGGTCCCGGGTCCGCGTGAAGAGGTGCGGCTGGAAGAGGACGACGAGCCGCCGCTCCGGGTGCGCCTGCCGCGCCGCGCCGAGGGTGGCGGACACCTCCGTCGGGTGGTGGGCGTAGTCGTCGATGACGAGGACGCCGTCGCGCTCGCCCTTCCGCTCGAACCGGCGCGCGACGCCGGCGAAGGTCGAGAGAGCCGCCGCGCACGCCTCGAAGGGGACCTCCAGCTCGCGGGAGATCGCGATCGCGGCGAGCGCGTTCTTCACGTTGTGGAGGCCCGGAAGGGCCACCTCGACGGTTCCCATCGGCTCGCCTTCGGCGACGGCCGTGAAACGCGAGAAGCTGCGGTCGAGGGAGAGGTCGCGGGCCGTGACGTCGGCCTGCGGCGTCAGGCCGAAGGTCCCGACGCGGACGCGGGTCGAGAGGAGCGGCCGGATCTCCTGGACGTTCGGGTCGTCGAGGCCGAGGAGCGCGGCCCCGAAGAAGGGGACCGTCGCGGCGAACTGCGTGAACGACGTTTTCAGGTCGTCGAGGTCGCGGTAGGTGTCGAGGTGCTCGAGGTCGATGTTGTTGACGACCGCCACGACCGGCCGGAGCTTCAGGAACGAGCGGTCGTACTCGTCCGCCTCGGCCACGAGGTACTCGCCCTTGCCGAGGCAGGCGTTCGTCCCCATGGCGCGAACCCGGCCGCCGACGACGATCGTCGGGTCGAGGCCCGCGGCCTGGAGGATCGCCCCGGTCATCGAGGTCGTCGTCGTCTTCCCGTGCGAGCCCGCGATGGCGATGCCCGTCTTCACCCTCATCACCTCGGCGAGCATCTCGGCCCGCTTGATGACCGGAACGCCCGCGATCCGCGCCGCGACGAGCTCGGGGTTGTCCTCGGCGACCGCGGAGGAATAGACGACCACGTCGGCGCCCGCGACGTGCTCGGCGCGGTGCCCCGCCGCGAAGACCGGGATGCCGATGCCGCGCAGCCTTCGCGTCTCCTCCCCCTCGTGGAGGTCGGACCCCGTGACGGTCAGGCCGACGCTGGCGAGGATCTCGGCGAGGCCGGACATGCCGACTCCCCCGATCCCGACGAAGTGGACGCGGCGGACGCGGAGGAAGTTCACGACGAGTGCTGCGAGATGTTGAGGAGGATCCCGACCGCGATCAGGTCCGCCCAGAGGGCGGAGCCGCCGTAGGAAAGGAACGGCAGCGGGATCCCCTTGGTGGGAAGGAGGGCGAGGACGACGGAGACGTTCACGAGGGCCTGGACGACGATCATCACGGAGAGGCCGACGCCGAGGAGCCGGCCGAAGGCGTCGGGGGCGTTCACGGCCGCGCGCATCCCGCGCGCGAAGACGAAGCCGAAGAGGACGAGGACGATCGCGCAGCCCACCAGGCCGAGCTCCTCGCCGACGATCGCGTAGATGAAGTCGGTGTAGGGGTACGGGAGGAAGAAGAGCTTCTGCTTGCCGTGTCCGAGGCCGAGCCCCGTGACCCCGCCCGTCCCGACCGCGATGAGGGACTGGAGCGCCTGGTAGCCCGCGCCGAGCGGGTCGGACTCGGGGTTGAGGAAGGAGAGGATCCGGGCGCGCCGATACGGCGCCGACCAGGCGTAGGCGACGAGCGCGGGGAGGGCGAGGAGCGCCCCGGCCGCGAACCAGCCGAGCCGGAGCCGAGCGTAGAACAGCATCGCCCCCGCCACGGC
>CALMDF010000208.1 GCA_937864895.1 uncultured Holophagales bacterium
AAGGCCTGCCCCGTCTGCGCGCACCCGCAGTCGGTCTTCCGGGCGATGCCGGAAGGCGAGGTCTGAGGATCGGCCTCGGGGCCCGGGAGGTTTCCCTCCCGGGCTCTCCGGCGTAGGCTCGCCCCCCATGCCGCGTTGCGTCGTCGTCGGCTCGGTCGCCATCGACGAGGTCGTCGAGCTCCGGCAACCGCTTCGCCCGGGAGCGCACCTCGACGGCCGGCCCCGCGGACGGCGCGTGGGCGGCGGCGCGGCGAACACCGCGATCCCCCTCGCCTGCGCCGGGCACGAGGTGACCGTCGTCTCCGCCGCCGGGACGGACCCGGACGGGAGCGCGATCCTCGCCCGCCTCTCGGAGGCGGGAATCGACACGTCGCAGGTCGCGCGCCTCCCGGGGCCGAGCACGCTCTCCCTCGTCCTGAACGACGCCGAGGGCGAACGGACGGTCGTGAACCTCCACCGCTGCCGGGAGGACGGCCCCCCTCGCCGCCTCCGGACGCTCCCCGCCGACGTGATCTACGTGAGGAGCCGCGAGCTCGACCTGGGGCGCGTCCTCGCCGGGCGGCTCGACACCGCCCTCGTCGTCGCGCACGTGCCGCCCTCGGCGCCCGGGGCCCGCCCGGCGCACGTCCTCGTCGCCTCCTCGGCGGACCTCACCGTTTCGGAGCGTCACGCGCCCTGGGAAACGGGCAGGAGAGCCGCGGGTGAGTCGCTCCGCTGGATGGTCGTCACGGACGGGCCGCGCGGGGCCGAGGCGTTCTCGGCCGACCGGCGCCTCCACGTCCCGGCGCGGGAGGTCCTCGCCGTCGACAGCACGGGAGCGGGCGACGTCTTCGCCGCGGGCCTCGTCCACGCGCTTGCCCTCGGGGAGCCGATGGAGACGGCCCTCGTCAAGGCGGTATCGTGGGGCACGGCCGCGGTCGAGGTCGAGGGGCTCCCCGCCCGCGACCGGATCCTCGCGCTCCTCTGACCGCCGGCCCGGGTCACTCCTCCCGGATCCGGACCCTCTGGTAGCTCGCGCGGTGGAGGTCGCGGACCTCCACGCTGATCGCTCCGCGCCCCCCGGCGACGAGCCTCGGGAACGCGCAGAGGAGGACGTCGAGCGCGGCCTCGGAAAGGGCCGCCTTCACCTCGTCGGGACGGCCGTCCAGGATCGCGATGGAGAGGGCGACGAAGGCCCGGTCTTCCGCCCCGTCGCCGACGGCGAAGACGTCGTGCCGGACGGCCCGGCTCTTGAGGTCCTTCCGGTCGAAGAGGGCGGAGGCCATGAGCGCCTCGTGGAGGTCGAGGAGGACCCTCCGGAAGTCCGGGCGGTCCGGGACGTTGGCCGAGTACTCGAGGACGAGGTGCGGCATGGAGGGATTCTCCGCCCGGCGCCGCCGCGGGAGGGAGCGGCGCCGGGCGGAAGGGCGACCCGTTCCTACTTCAGGGAGGACATGTCGATGACGAAGCGGTACTTCACGTCGCCCTTCAGCATCCGCTCGTAGGCCTCGTTCACCTTCTGGACCGGGATGATCTCGATCTGGGCGGGGGCGTTCTTCGCCGCGCAGAAGTCGAGCATCTCCTGGGTCTCGGCGATGCCGCCGATGAGGGATCCGGCGATGCTCTTCCGCCCGAAGATGAGGTTGAAGACGGCCGGCGACGGGTGCGGGTGCTCGGGCGCGCCGACGAGGCAGAGCGTGCCGTCGCGGCCGAGGAGGGCCGTGTAGGCGTCGAGGCTGTGCGGGGCCGCAACCGTGTCGAGGATGAAGTGGAAGCTCCCGGCGTGGGCCTTCATGGCCTCCTCGTCCCGGGAGAGGACGACCTCGTCGGCCCCGAGCTTCCTGGCGTCCTCGACCTTCCCGGCCGAGGTGGTGAAGAGGACGACGTGAGCCCCCATGGCGTGGGCGAGCTTGACGCCCATGTGTCCGAGACCGCCGAGCCCTACGATCCCCACCTTCTTCCCGGGGCCGGCGCCCCAGTGCCTGAGCGGGGAGTAGGTCGTGATGCCGGCGCAGAGGAGGGGCGCGGCGGCCGCCGGGTCGAGACCGGCGGGAATCCGCAGGACGAACGCCTCGTCGACGACGATGACGTTCGTGTAGCCGCCGTAGGTCATCCCGCCGAGGTGCGGGTCGGGGCTGTTGTAGGAGAACGTGCAGCCCTTCCGGCAGAACTGCTCCATGCCGTCCTTGCAGTCGGGGCACTCGCGGCAGGAGTCGACCATGCAGCCGACGCCGGCGAGGTCGCCGACCTTGAAGGCCTTCACCTCGGCGCCGACGGCCGAGACGCGACCGACGATCTCGTGGCCCGGGATGCAGGGGTAGGTCGTGCCGTGCCACTCGTTGCGGGCCGTGTGGAGGTCGGAGTGGCAGATGCCGCAGAAGAGGATGTCGATCCTCACGTCCTTCGGGCCGGGGTCGCGACGGTCGATCTCGAGGCGGTCGAGGGGAGCGGTGGCGGCGGTGTTGCCGAAGCCGAGGGCCTTGATCATGCGGAGTCTCCTTGAGGCGCGGCGGGGCGCGCGGGGTGCAGCGTATACGACGCTTTCCGCACTTTCGCAAAGCACGGATTCCTCGCGCCGGCGGGGGGCGCCGGCGCGCCCCGGCGCCTCTGCTAAGGTCGCCCCGTGTCGCCCCTCGTCGCCGCGCAACGCCTCGCGAAGGCGTTCGGAGCCCGGACCCTCTTCCAGGGTCTCTCGTTCGGGATCGAGGCGGACGAGCGGATCGGCCTGATCGGGCCGAACGGCGCGGGGAAGTCGACCCTCCTCTCGATCCTCGCGGGGGAGACCCCGCCCGACGACGGGGCCGTCGTCCGCGAGGGCGGGCTCTCGATCGGCCTCGTGCCGCAGATCCCCGTGTTCGCCCCGGGAGCCACGGTCCGCTCCGTCGTCCTCGAGGGGGCCCTCGCGCACGTCTCCCACGGCGAGGAGGTCGCGTGGGAGGCCGAGCTGAAGACCGACGAGGCGCTCGCCAGGCTCTCGCTCACCTCCGGCGGCATCGGCCCGGACAGCCTCGTGGCGACGCTCTCGGGGGGCCAGAAGAAACGCGTCGCCCTCGCGCGCGAGCTCGTGCGGCAGCCCGACCTCCTCCTCCTCGACGAGCCGACGAACCACCTCGACGTCGAGAGCATCGTCTGGCTCGAGGAGCTCCTCTCCCGCGCCCCCTTCGCCACCGTGACCGTCACGCACGACCGGCTCTTCCTGACCCGCGTCGCCACGCGGATCCTCGAGCTCGACCGGAGAAACCCCGGGGGCCTCCTCTCCGTCCCCGGCGGTTTCGAGAAGTGGCTCGAGGCGAAGGAGTCGCTCCTGGCCGCCCAGGAGAGCCGGGAGTCCTCTCTCAGGAACGTCCTCCGGCGGGAGACGGAGTGGCTGCGGCGCGGCCCGAAGGCGCGGGCGACGAAGCAGAAGGCCCGCATAGAACGGGCCGAGGCCCTCGGGGAGGAGATCGAGACGATCGCCGAGCGGAACGTGGCGCGGACGGCGAAGATCGACTTCGCCGGCGCGGGGCGGGCCCCGAAGAGGCTCCTCGTCGCCGAGGGGATTTCGAAGGCGTACGGGGGGCGGACGCTCTTCTCGGGCCTCGACCTCCTCCTCGGACCGGGCAGCCGCGTCGGGCTCATCGGCCCGAACGGCTGCGGCAAGTCGACGCTCCTGCGCGTCCTCCTCGGCTCCGAGCGGCCTGACGCCGGGAAGGTGACGCGGGCCGACGGCGTCTCGGTGGCCCTCTTCGAGCAGGGGCGCGACTCCCTCGACCCCGACGCGACGGTGAGGGAGACGGTCTGCCCGGAGGGGGACCAGGTGGAGTACCGCGGGCGGTTCCTTCACGTCCGCAGCTGGCTCGACCGTTTCCTCTTCGCGCCCGAGCAGGCGGAGATGAAGGTCTCGCGCCTGTCGGGCGGAGAGCAGAGCCGCCTCCTCGTGGCGCGGCTCATGCTCAGCCCGGCGCAGCTCCTCGTCCTGGACGAGCCGACGAACGACCTCGACCTCGCGACGCTGAACGTCCTCGAGGAGAGCCTCGCCGACTTCCCCGGCGCCCTTCTCCTCGTCTCGCACGACCGGGCCTTCCTGGACCGCGCCACCGACTCGCTCCTCGCCTTCGACCCCGAGGGGGGAAGCGGCGTGACGGCGCTCGCCGGCCTCGACCAGTGGGAGAGGTGGCGGAAGGAACGGAGAGAGGCCGCGTCCGCCGCCGCCTCGGGAAAGGGACGGGAGGCGAGGGCCGCCGCGGCCCCGGCCACGACACCCGCCGGGAAGCGGCGACTCGGCTACCTCGAGCAGCGGGAGCTGGACGGCATCGAGCCGAGGATCCTCGCGGCCGAGGAGACGCTCGAGGGACTGAAGGACGAGTGCCACCGGCCCGAGGTCGTCACCGACGGGCCGCGCCTCGTCGCCCTCTCGCGGCAGATCGAGGAGGCGCAATCGGAGGTCGACCGGCTCTACGCCCGCTGGGCGGAGCTCTCGTCCTGATCGCCGTTCCCCTCGCCCGGGCGATTTGCTAGCGTTCCGGCCGAGTGCGAGAGGAGCCCCGGAAGGCGAGCGCGGCCCCCGCCACGCGAGGTGAGTCCTCGCGCCCGCCCCTGGCTCCCCTCGTTCGCGAGGCCGTCGTCCCCGTCGCGCTCACCCTCATGTGGATCGGGGCGTGGTGGCTCGGGCAGATCCAGGAGTACGCCCCTCACGCGAGCCTCTGGTTCCCTCCCGCGGGCGTCGCGTTCGCGGCGTTCGTCGTCTTCGGCCCGAGGGCGGCGCTCCCCCTCGCGGCCGCCTCCTTCCTCGTGACGATGCGGCTCGGCGAGATCTACGGAACCGACTTCCCCGTCTCGAATCTCGTCCTCGCGGGCGTCCTCTTCAGCGCCGCCCACGCCGGGGCCTACGGCGCGGGGGCCCTCGCCTTCCGCCGCTGGGCCGGCAGGGGCGTTCCCCGGGCCGTCACCGTCTTCCTCCTCGTGGTGCCGGCCTCGGCCCTCCTCGCCGCCCTCGCGGGGGCGTACTCGCTCGCGCTCTCGGGCCTGATCCCCTACGACGAGGCGCTCGCGATCCTCCTCCCCTGGTTCATCGGCGACTTCGTCGGCGTCGTCGCGCTCGCGCCGGGGTTCGCGGCCGTTCTCGAGCGGCTCGCCGGGACGACCGGCACCCGGACCTCCGGTCTCCTCGCCGCCGCCGCGCGGCTCGGGCCGGCCCGCCCGGGCCTGAGGGCCCTTTCGGCCCGCCTCCTCCTCTGCATCCTCCCCCTCGCCGCCTCGCTCGTCCTCCTCCTGGGGTTCGAACGCCGCGACCTCGCCTCGTCCTTCATCGTCTTCTTCGCCGTCGTCCCCCTCATGTGGATCGTCCACACGGAAGGAGCGATCCGGACCTTCTTCAGCGTCGCCGCCCTTAGCACGGTCATCGCCGGCGCGGGGGCCCTCGTCGGCCCCGGCGACCACACGACCTCCTACCAGTTCGCGATGATCGTCCTGGCGGGATCGGCCTATTTCGGGCTCGCCGTCCCTTCGCTCTACGCGGACAACGAGAACCTCCGGCGCCTCGCCACGACGGACGCCCTGACGGGGGCGACGAATCCCGGCCCCTTCCTCGAGGCTGCGGCCCGCGAGACGGAGCGGGCCCGCAGGTTCGCGACGCCGCTCTCCCTCGTCCTCCTCGACCTCGACCGCTTCAAGGCCGTCAACGACACCCACGGCCACCCGTTCGGCGACACGGTCCTCGCCGAGGCCGCGAGGCGCCTCAGGGCCGGGCTCCGCGAGTCGGACGTCCTGGGCCGGCTCGGGGGGGAGGAGTTCGGGATCCTCCTGCCGATGACGGAGGTGGCCGCGGCGACGGAGACCGCCCTGCGCCTCGCCGCCGCGCTTCGAGACACCCCGGTGACGCGGGGGAGCGCGACGACGACCGTCACCGCGAGCTTCGGCGTCTCCGCGGTCGATCCCTCCGCGGGGTTCGAAGCCGCGCGCGAGCGCGCCGACCGCGCCCTCTACGAGGCCAAGCGCCTCGGGCGCAACCGGGTCGAGGTCGCCCCGCCGGCCTGAGCGCGCCGGGGGCGCCGTGGTAGAAAGCGGGGTCGCGCGGGCCGGGACGCGTCTGCACCCGCGGGGACGGGCGAGTGGAAAGGGGACGGATGGAGCACATCGTCGGTGGCGAATACCGCCGCCTGGCGACCATGACAGCCA
>CALMDF010000209.1 GCA_937864895.1 uncultured Holophagales bacterium
AGGTAGATCCCGATGACGAGGGAGAACTGCGTGACCGTGTCCCCGAGGAGGTAGCTCGCGAGCGCCCCCGCGACGAGCTCGTAGACGAGCCCGCAGGTGGCGATGACGAGGACCGTCAGGTAGACCGGCCCCGGCCGGACCGGGCTCGACGTCACGGGGCCGCTAGCCGACGGCCTGCCCGATGATGAACGCCATCCCGAGGACGATCGCGCCGATCACGATGCCGAGCGCGGTGTTTTCGTCCTCCAGGATCTCCTTCTTGAGCGAGAAGGGGAGGACTCTCGGCAGGGCGAAGAAAAAGAGCGCGAAGGCGAACATCCCGATCGCCGAGAAGACGAGCGCCGAGACCACCTGGTCCCCGTGCAGCTGCCACCAGTTCATCACTTCCCTCCCGTCCAGAAGCTGTAGGCCCGGAACCCGGTCGCGCTGCGCGCCCCGGCCGCGACGACGCCCTTCTTCGTGTTGCTCGGAAGCTCCCACCCGGTGAATCCGGCCCATGCGTAGGCCGAGAGGACGAGAGCGCCGAAGAGCTGGAATCCACGTTTCATCATGCCGGCCTCATTCGTCGTCGTCCGAGTCCCCTCCGCTCCCTCCTCCGTAGTCGCTCTCGGCCCAGCGCCGGCCCTCGAAGCGGGCCCTGGAGATGGCGAGGGCGATCGGACCGGCGAGGAGGAAGAGGAGAACGAGGACGAGGTGCGCCAGCCGGGGCACGCCGCTCCGGAGGCGGATGTCGTAGTAGGGCGGCGCCTTCCCCCGCTCGACCTCGGGCTCGAGGCGGAGGACGTAGCGCCCCGCGGGGATGCGGCCGAGGTAGTTCGTGCGCGAACGGGAGCCCTCGCTCCAGCTCTCGCCGCCGTCGCGGCCGTGGTAGTAGTCGGACTGCAGGCCGAAGCCGTACGCCTGCCCCGACCCCTCCTCGAGGAGGACGGCGCTCACGAAGACCCAGCTGTTGTCGGTGGGGGCGTCGATGCGTGCCTCGACGTTCCCCGAGTGCGGGACCTCGAAGGGCTCGGTCACGACGGTCAGCCCTTCCGAGATCGCGTCGGGGGGGAGGGACGGGTCGTTCGCGAGGAGCGAGATGTCGTGGCGCGCCTCGTAGACGACCTTCCGGTCGGCCTTGATGTTGAAGAAGACGAAGAGGAAGAGGGCGATCCCGGCGAGGAGCCCGAGCGTCCGGAAGAAGGCCGGAGCGGACTCGGCGTGCGGCCAGGGCTGGTTCGAGCCGACCCCTTCGGGCGCCGGCAGCGGCGTCGCCGGGGAGAAGGCCTTCTCGACCTCCTCCTTCGGGACGTAGGTCCCCTCCGACCAGGTGACCTCGTTCGCGTACCTCTCCTCGGAGAGGATCCGCGGGGGGGCGACGTAGTCGGAGACGTCGGTCTGCTCCCCTTTCCTCACTTCCCAGTAGAACTCGCCGAGCACCGCCTCCACCCGGGCGGTCGTGGACTGGAAGTGGCGGTAGCGGTTGCCGCGCCAGGCCGCGAGCCGCGGCGCCGTAGAGACCTCGCCGGCTGCGACCGGCTCCACGAGAGTCCAGTGGCCGTTCGACTCGACGAGCCAGTGGTAGGCCTCCGACCTCGTCTCCTTGAGGAGGTACTCGCGCCAGTAGTAGTGGATCCCGTCGACCGTGCAGGCTTTCAGGAGGGCCCCGAGGATCGCGTAGGCGTGACCCCGGAGAGTCCCCTCTCCGCCGAGGGGAAGGAGCGGCTTGAACGGGACCCTCTGGAGCCGGGCCAGGACCTCGAACTTCTCCGCCGACGCGCCGTCCCGGGGCGTCGCGAGGACCGATCCGCAGTAGGTGCAGGCGATGCGTACGGTGTTCGCCGGGTCCTTCAGCTGGAGCCCCGCACCGCAGGCCGGGCAGTTCAGGGAAGAGGCGCGGGCCGCGACCTTCCGCTGCGACCACCCCTCGAGCCCCTCGACGCCCAGCTCGTCGAGCTCGACCTTCCTCCCGACGAAGAAGGCGTCCACCCCGGGGTCGTCCGCGTAGTCGAGCGTCGCGAGGCTCCCGTCGGCGCCGGAGAGGTCGGCGTACATGAAGACGGAGCCGGGGACCGCCGCGAACGGCAGGTCGCCCTCGGCCGAGGCGTAGAGGGCCTGGCGGCGGTCGGTGACGGTGAACTGGCCATAGGGGCCGAAGGCGAGGCGCTGTCCCGGGGCGATCTGCGTGAACTCCGGGGCGGGCGGGTTCGTGGGGGGCGGCAGGGGCCGCATGACCCAGAACGCGCCCTGGGCCTCGGCGAGCCAGGCGTAGCGGCCGT
>CALMDF010000210.1 GCA_937864895.1 uncultured Holophagales bacterium
CTCGCGATGACCCCGAGGGCCCTCTCGAGCGTCGTCTTCTCGGAGGTCCGGAACGTGAACGAAGCTGTCTCGAGCTTCGCGTCGGGCTTGCCGACCCTCTTGATGACGCGTCCGTCCAGCTGCTTCTGGAGGTCGGCGAGGTCCCGGGCGACGATCTCGACGAGGCCCTTCTCCTTCGCCTCGCTCTCGGAGTAGGAGAGGGAGTCGGTGATCGTCTTGACGGCGTCGTCCACCGGGCGGCCCCGCGGGACGACGAGGGACCGTACGAGGGCGGCGGCGTCCTCGCTGACCTTCTTGCCGATCGTCTTCGGCAGGTCCTCGCCCCCGCCGCCGACCGGCGAGGCCGCCCCGGTGTTCGTGCCCGGGGCCATCGCCGCGACGTCGCAGGCCATCAGGATGATGAAGCCCGCCGACGCGGCCTGGGAGCCGGGCGGGTGGACGAACCCGACGATGGGGACCGGGGACGCGAGGATCGTCTTCGTGATCTCGCGGGTCGAGTCGAGCCGGCCTCCCGGGGTGTTGATCCTGAGGACGACGACGGGCGCCCCGCCCGCCACGGCGTCCTCGACGACCCGCTTCACGAACTCGGCCGTCACGGGGTTGATGTCGGTGTCGAGCTCGACGACGACGGCCTCGGACCCCGCCCCCGGCGCGGCAGGCGCGAGAAGGAGGAGGAGACCCAGGAGCAGGGCTGCGTGCACGGAACGATTATAGGTTCGCCGTGCTACAACGCCGCGTGCGCTTCTCCCTCGCCGACCTCGTGACGAGCGGCGCCGCGGGGCTGCTCCTCGTCGCGGGGGCCCTCGCGGGAGTGCCGAAGGCCGCGCCCGGGCACTTCGCAATGGTCGCGGCGGCGTTTCTCCTGCCATTCGCCTTCGCCGCCCTTCGCGGGCGCCAGCCCGGGCACGGTTCGCTCCTCGGGACCGTCGCCGAGTTCGGACCGATCCTGCCGCTCCTCCTCGTCTTCGACAGCCTCGGACCCTTCATCGTCGCGACGAGCAGCGTCGACAGGGATCCGTTCCTCGCCGCCGCCGACCGCCTCCTCTTCGGCGGCGCCGACCCGACGCGCCTCCTCGAGCCCCTCATGGGCCCGCTTCTCCTGGAGGTCCTGACGGTCTGCTACGTCCTCTACTACTTCCATCCGATCGTCCTCGGGGCGCTCCTCTGGAGGGACGACGTTCGCGAGAAGACCCCCGGGCTCCGCTTTCCGGGATACGTCTTCGGGATGCTTCTCGTCTTCTACGTCAGCTACGCCGGCTACTTCCTCGTCCCGGCGATCGGGCCCCGCTTCACGATCGCCCACGACGGGCCGCTCCCCCGCGGGGCGATCGCCCGGACGATCGACGAGACCCTCGACAGGCTGGAGACCAACCGGAGGAACTGCTTCCCTTCGGGACACACGATGGTGACGATCGCCGTCCTCGTCGAGGCGGGCCGCCGGTCGCGGAAGACCTTCCTGGGGTTCTTCCCCTTCGCCCTGGGACTCGTCCTTGCGACCGTCGCCGGCCGGTACCACTACGTCGTGGACGTCGTCGCGGGGATCGTTCTCGCCGTCGTGGTGGACGTCGCCTCGCGGGCCGTCGTCAGGCGGACCCCTCAGGAGCCGGACGGCACCGTCCTGGCAACGAGCCGGTAGCGCCGGTAGAGCCTCCCCTCGAAGACCTCGATCGGCTTCAGGAGGTCGAGGTTGTCCTCGAGGATCCACGAGAATTCGACGGTCCTGAACCCCGCGGCGATCGCGGCCTTGTAGCCTTCGAAGTAGCAGACCGCGTCGAGCCCCTTGCGCCGGTACTCCGGGAGGACACCGAAGGCCAGCAGCCGCAGGCGGTCGATCCTCTTCTTCCCGAGGAGGAATTTCAGCCAGCCGAACGGGAAGAGCCGCCCCCCCATCCGGATCAGGACCTGGTTGAAGTCGGGCATCCCGAGCATGAAGGCGACCGGCTTCTCTCCCTCTTCCGCGAACCAGATGATCGGCGGGTAGATGACGTCCTTCAGCTTCTTCGCCATGGCGTCGATCTCGGCCGACGTCATCGGGACGAAGCCCCAGTTCTTCTCCCAGGCGGCGTTGTAGACCTCCTTGACCTTCGCGAGCTCCCTCGGGAACTCCTCCATCCGGATCGTCCGGAAGGTCAGCTCGGGGTTCCTCTTCCGAACCGCGTCGGTGATCCGGCCGAGGCGCGCGAAGGAGCGGTCGTCGACCGGCGCGAGGAGGGCGACGAGGTCCTTCTCCTTGGCGAAGCCGGCCTGGGCCGCGAGGTCGAGGTAGTACGCCGGGTTGTACGTCATCATGAGGACGGGCGGCCCCGGTTCGCTCTCGTTGGCGAGGAGGAAGCCGACCTCGTCGTTCATGGAGGGGTTGACGGGCCCCCGCAGCCGGTCGCACCCGGGAAGGAGCCTCCCCACGGCCGTCTCGGCGGCGTCGAAGAGGGCCCGGGCCGCCCCGGGGTCGTTCTCGCACTCGAAGAACCCGAAGAAGCCGGTCCGGTCGGCGTGGACCCGGTTGTGCTCGTCGTCGGCGATCGCGGCGATCCGGCCGACGACCTTTCCGCCCCTCCGGGCGAGGAAGAGCGTCCGCCGGGCGTGCTGCCAGAAAGGGTTCCTCCCCGGGTCGAGCATCCACCGCACGTCGGTCCTGAGCGGCGGGACGAAGTCCGGGTCCGCCGAATAGAGGCGGTAAGGGAGCTCGACGAACTCCCCGAGGTCCCTGGCGGAAGACACCTCGGATACGGACAGCCCTTCGGGCATCGACCGGTCCTCCTGCGCGGAGCCCACGCCCCGCTTCCTGCTAGCTGACGAGCCCCAGCTCGCGGCCGACCTTCTGGAACGCCTCGAGCGCGCGCGTCAGGTGCTCGCGCCGGTGCGTCGCCATGTAGGAGGTCCGGATGAGGGCGCGGCCCGGCGCGCAGGCGGGGCTGACGACCGGGTTCACGAAGACCCCCTCCTCGTCGAGGCGCTTGGCCATCTTGAAGGCGAGGTAGTCGTCCCCGACGACGATCGGAATGACCGGCGTCTCGGAATCGCCGCAGTCGAACCCGATCGCGCGGAGGCTCGTCATCATGAACCGGGTGTTGTCCCACAGCTGCTGCCGGCGCTCCGGCTCGGCGTCGATGATGTCGAGGGCGGCCAGGACGGCGCCGATCGAGGCCGGGGGCGGGGCCGCGGTGAAGATGAGCGCCCGCGCCTTGTGCTGGATGTACTTGATGACGTCCGGGTCTCCCACGACGAACCCGCCGATGGCCGCCAGGGACTTCGAGAACGTCCCCATGATGATGTCGGCCTTGTCCTCGAGGTCGAAGTGTTCGGCCGTTCCGCGCCCGGTCTTTCCCAGGACCCCGACGCCGTGGGCGTCGTCGATCATGAGGGCCATTCCCCACTCGGCGCAGATGTCGGCATAGGCCGGGACGGGAGCGATGTCGCCCTCCATCGAGAAGACCCCGTCGATGGCGAGGATCCGGCCGGCCTTGTCGTGGTGGTTGTTCAGCATCCGGACGAGGTCGTCCGGGTCGTTGTGCTTGAACTTCCGGACTTCCGCGCCGACCGCGAGGCGGGCGCCGTCGTAGATGCAGGCGTGGTCCTGCCGGTCGAGGTAGATGGCGTCGCCCTTGGTCGGGAGGGTCCCGAGGACCCCAAGGTTCGCGAGGAAGCCCGTTGAGAAGGTGATGCAGGCCGGCTTCCGCATGAAGGCGGCCAGCCGCTCCTCCAGCTCCACGTGAATGTCCAGCGTCCCGTTCAGGAAGCGGCTCCCGGCGCAGCCGGCGCCGTACTTCTTCACCGCCGCGATCGCCCGTTCCTTGACCATGGGGTGGGACGTCAGGCCGAGGTAGTTGTTCGACCCCAGCATGACGAGCTCGCGCCCCGC
>CALMDF010000211.1 GCA_937864895.1 uncultured Holophagales bacterium
CCTGGCTCTTCGCCATTGCCGCGAACGCCTGCCGCGACCGGCTCCGGAGCGCCTGGAGGACGACCTCGGTCCCCCTCGAAGGGGTTCCGGAGCCGAAGGGCGAGGGGTCGATCGAGGGGGGGCTCCTCGAGAAGGAGAAGCGGAGGGCCGTCCGGGTGGCCCTCGAGCGCCTGACGCGCGAGCAGCGCGAGGCGCTCCTTCTCTCCCGCTACCGGGGGATGCCCTACGCCGAGGTCGCCCGGACGCTCGGCATCAGCGAGGGGGCCGTGAAGACGCGCGTCTTCCGCGCCGTGGAGACGCTGCGCGCCCTCTTCGCCGAGGAAGGAGGATCGACATGGACTGCCGCGAGGCCCTAGAGATCGCCGTGGCCGCGATGGCGGGCGAGCCCGCTGGGGAGCGGGCGGCCGGGCACGAGGCCCACCTTCGGGAATGCGAGAGGTGCCGGACGGAATCCGCGGCCCTCGAGGAGACGTGGGAACGGATCGCCCTTTCGGACCCGGAGATCCCGCCCGTCTTCCGCGAACGGACGATCGGCCGGATGGAGGAGGCGCTCGCCCGCCGGAACGTCGTCGCGTTCCGCCCGCGAGCCTGGTGGAAGCCGGCGCTGCAGGCGGCGGCCCTCCTCGTCGCCGGGGCGGGCGGCTTCCTCCTCGCGCGCGCCAGCGCCCCCCAGTCGGCCCCGTTCGACGTACCCGGGCCGGTCTCGACCGTCTCCGTCGTCCCCGAGCGGCAGCTCGACGTCTCGAGGGTCGGGCTCGACCTCTCCGGCAACCCCCGTCTCCGGAACATCTCCTTCGAGCCGATCGGGACGGACGGCCGGATCTCGATCTCCTTCGACGTGACGACCCGCTACAGCGTGACGGGGCGGGCGGAGGACCGCGCCGTCGGCTCCCTCCTCGCCTACGTCGTGAACGCGCAGTCGGCGACGGAGGGGGCGCGCGGCCGGGCCATCGACCTCGTCTCGAGCGAGCTCGGGGAGAAGGCCGCGGCCTCACCCGAGATCGTCGGCGTCCTCGTGAAGACGCTCCGGGACGACCGGAACCCGGGGGTCCGCAAGAAGGCCGCCGAGGCGCTCGTCCAGCTGCCGCCGTCCGCCGCCATCCGGGACGCCCTCTCGCTCGCCCTCAGGGAAGACAAGAACCCCGCCGTGAGGATGCTCGCCGTCGAGGGGCTCGCCCGCGCCGCCACGACCCTGCGCGACCCGCTCAGCATCGAGACGCTCCGCCTGAAGGCGGCGGACGAGACCGAGCCCGGCTTCGTCCGCGTCAAGGCCGCCTCGGCGCTTCGCGAAATCCCGCTCTGAACGTGACCTTTCCCGCGATCGCCCGTCAGACGGGCATGAACACGGAGACGACGATGACCCCCGCAACGCCCCGCCCCGTTTCCCGCGGCTGGACCGTCCTCTGGATCCTCCTGATCGGGGCCTTCCTCCTCGTTTCGCTCGCGTGGCCGGCCCGCGCCGACCGGCTCTCGGCGAAGGCCTCCCGGACCGACACGTTCGGCGCCGTCGCCGGGGTGAAGTCGCTGTCGATCGACGGCGTCAACGGGGATGTCGAGGTGACGGCCGGGACGTCGTTCGCCGCCACCGTCGAGGTCACCGTCAAGGCGGACCGCGAGGCGCGGGCGAAGGAGATCCTCGGCCAGACGAAGATCTCGTTCGAGAACAAGGGCGGGGAGCTCTCCCTCGCCACTCTCGAGCCGGGCGCGACGCTCTCGCGGGACGGCCGCCACGCGCGGCTTCACGTCTCGGGCGACGGCGGCCGGCCGTGGAGGGTGGAGGCGCGCTACCGCGTGACGCTTCCGCCCGGCGCGGCTCTCGAGGTCTCGGTCGTCAACGGGGGAGTCCGGACGTCCGGGCTCGACGGCGTGCAGGAGCTCACGACGGTGAACGGGCGCGTCGAGGCGGCGGGGGCGCGCCGGGACGTCTCCCTGAAGTCGGTGAACGGCTCCGTGGAAGGGACGCTCGCGGCGCTGCCGCGAGGGGCGAAGGTCTCGGCAGAGACGGTGAACGGGGGCGTCGTCCTCGTCCTCCCCGCCGACGGGGCGTTCGACCTGAAGGCCTCCGCGATCAACGGCGGCATCCGGTCGAGCTTCGCGCTCCCGGTGTCCGGCGCGGCCTACGCCGGCGAGGAGGCCGCCCGGGCGGCCGAGGAAGCCGTCCGCGTCGAGGCGGATCGCGCGCGGGCCGAGGCGGACCGGGCGCGCGAGAGGGCCGAGAGAAGCCGCGAGCGGTCGACGTCCGAAGACGACGAGTGGGACCGCGAGTGGGAGGAGTTCGGCCGCGAGATGGCGAAGTTCGGCAGGGAGATGGCACGCCTCAGCCGCGAGATCTCCCGCTCGGTCTCCGGGAGCCTCAACCGCTCGTACGAGGGGTCGATCAGGGGCGGCGGGGCCTCGGTGAAGTGCTCGACGGTGAACGGCGGGGTGCTCGTCCTGGCCGCCGGCACGGTCGAGTCCGACGCGAAGTCCCTCGTTCCCAGGGGGTCGAAGAGCTGGGAGGTCTCGGGGGTCGTGCCCCCCGTGCCCCCCGTGCCCCCGGTTCCGCCAGTGCCCTCCGTTCGGGGCCTGCACGGGCACGGCTACGAGGAGGGGTCGATCGTCAAGGGAGACGTCGCGGGCGACTTCAGCGCGTCGCTGCCGACCGGCGACGTGAAGCTCGGGAACGTCTCGGGCCGGGTGACCGTGAGGACGAGCTCGGGCGACGTGAAGGTCGCTTCCGCGGGGAAGGGGGCGGAGCTGTCGAGCTCCGGCGGAGGCGTGCGCATCGAGCGCGTCGAGGGCGGGCTCACGGCGTCCTCCCTCGGCGGGGACCTCGTCGTCGGCGACGTCTCGGGGGAGGCTCGCCTCAGGACGATGGGAGGCGACATCCGCCTCCGGTCCGCGAAGGGCCCCGTGACCGCGAAGACGGCGGGCGGCGACCTGCGGCTCCTCCGGGTCTCCGGTTCGGTGCGGGCCGAGACGGCCGGGGGGGAGGTCTACTGCGAGATCGTGGCGAAGGACGCCGGCGGGGTCGAGCTGTCGACCGGGGGGGGCGACGTGACGCTCGTCCTCCCCGCGAACTTCCGGGGAGACGTGGAGGCGAACGTGAGGGCGGTCGACGCCGACGGCGACTACATCGTCTCGGAGTTCCCCGAGATCGCGGTCGTCAGCCACCGCAGCCCCGGCCGCGGCGCCGTCCGCGCCGAAGGAAAGCTCAACGGCGGCGGGCCGAAGGTGACGATCAGCGCGTCGTCCGGCACCGTCCACATCCGGAAGGGCCCCCCGGCCTGACCGTCGCTCCGCGACGGCCGGGTCCGATGACGAAGCCAGCCAGCCCCCGCGACGGCGGGGGCTCCTTCGTTTGGTACCCTGCCATCGGCGCCGGCTTCGCGCCGGGTCCGGCCCCGCGATTCCCGCTCGGAGGTTCCTCACGATGAAGCGATCGATCCTCGCGGCGTCCCTCGCCGCGGCCTCTTTCCTCGCCGCCCCGCGGGCGGACGCCGTCATCCCGGAGAAGGGCTCCGTCGCGATCTTCGCGGCGGCGGGTCGCGTGGCCGGCCCGCGCCGACCGGCTCTCGGCGAAGGCCTCCCGGACCGACACGTTCGGCGCCGTCGCCGGGGTGAAGTCGCTGTCGATCGACGGCGTCAACGGGGATGTCGAGGTGACGGCCGGGACGTCGTTCGCCGCCACCGTCGAGGTCACCGTCAAGGCGGACCGCGAGGCGCGGGCGAAGGAGATCCTCGGCCAGACGAAGATCTCGTTCGAGAACAAGGGCGGGGAGCTCTCCCTCGCCACTCTCGAGCCGGGCGCGACGCTCTCGCGGGACGGCCGCCACGCGCGGCTTCACGTCTCGGGCGACGGCGGCCGGCCGTGGAGGGTGGAGGCGCGCTACCGCGTGACGCTTCCGCCCGGCGCGGCTCTCGAGGTCTCGGTCGTCAACGGGGGAGTCCGGACGTCCGGGCTCGACGGCGTGCAGGAGCTCACGACGGTGAACGGGCGCGTCGAGGCGGCGGGGGCGCGCCGGGACGTCTCCCTGAAGTCGGTGAACGGCTCCGTGGAAGGGACGCTCGCGGCGCTGCCGCGAGGGGCGAAGGTCTCGGCAGAGACGGTGAACGGGGGCGTCGTCCTCGTCCTCCCCGCCGACGGGGCGTTCGACCTGAAGGCCTCCGCGATCAACGGCGGCATCCGGTCGAGCTTCGCGCTCCCGGTGTCCGGCGCGGCCTACGCCGGCGAGGAGGCCGCCCGGGCGGCCGAGGAAGCCGTCCGCGTCGAGGCGGATCGCGCGCGGGCCGAGGCGGACCGGGCGCGCGAGAGGGCCGAGAGAAGCCGCGAGCGGTCGACGTCCGAAGACGACGAGTGGGACCGCGAGTGGGAGGAGTTCGGCCGCGAGATGGCGAAGTTCGGCAGGGAGATGGCACGCCTCAGCCGCGAGATCTCCCGCTCGGTCTCCGGGAGCCTCAACCGCTCGTACGAGGGGTCGATCAGGGGCGGCGGGGCCTCGGTGAAGTGCTCGACGGTGAACGGCGGGGTGCTCGTCCTGGCCGCCGGCACGGTCGAGTCCGACGCGAAGTCCCTCGTTCCCAGGGGGTCGAAGAGCTGGGAGGTCTCGGGGGTCGTGCCCCCCGTGCCCCCCGTGCCCCCGGTTCCGCCAGTGCCCTCCGTTCGGGGCCTGCACGGGCACGGCTACGAGGAGGGGTCGATCGTCAAGGGAGACGTCGCGGGCGACTTCAGCGCGTCGCTGCCGACCGGCGACGTGAAGCTCGGGAACGTCTCGGGCCGGGTGACCGTGAGGACGAGCTCGGGCGACGTGAAGGTCGCTTCCGCGGGGAAGGGGGCGGAGCTGTCGAGCTCCGGCGGAGGCGTGCGCATCGAGCGCGTCGAGGGCGGGCTCACGGCGTCCTCCCTCGGCGGGGACCTCGTCGTCGGCGACGTCTCGGGGGAGGCTCGCCTCAGGACGATGGGAGGCGACATCCGCCTCCGGTCCGCGAAGGGCCCCGTGACCGCGAAGACGGCGGGCGGCGACCTGCGGCTCCTCCGGGTCTCCGGTTCGGTGCGGGCCGAGACGGCCGGGGGGGAGGTCTACTGCGAGATCGTGGCGAAGGACGCCGGCGGGGTCGAGCTGTCGACCGGGGGGGGCGACGTGACGCTCGTCCTCCCCGCGAACTTCCGGGGAGACGTGGAGGCGAACGTGAGGGCGGTCGACGCCGACGGCGACTACATCGTCTCGGAGTTCCCCGAGATCGCGGTCGTCAGCCACCGCAGCCCCGGCCGCGGCGCCGTCCGCGCCGAAGGAAAGCTCAACGGCGGCGGGCCGAAGGTGACGATCAGCGCGTCGTCCGGCACCGTCCACATCCGGAAGGGCCCCCCGGCCTGACCGTCGCTCCGCGACGGCCGGGTCCGATGACGAAGCCAGCCAGCCCCCGCGACGGCGGGGGCTCCTTCGTTTGGTACCCTGCCATCGGCGCCGGCTTCGCGCCGGGTCCGGCCCCGCGATTCCCGCTCGGAGGTTCCTCACGATGAAGCGATCGATCCTCGCGGCGTCCCTCGCCGCGGCCGCGCTCCTTGCCGCCCCGCGCGCGGACGCCGTCATTCCCGAGAAGGGCTCCGTCGCGATCTTCGCGGCGGTGGGCCCGGCCCTCCCGTTCGAGGGGGACTACGACATCGGGTTCCATCTCGAGGGAGGCGGCGAGTACTACTTCACGAACAGTTTTGCGGTCCGCGCGACGGTCGCCTTCGCCCGCGTGGGGACGGACGTGTCCGGTTCCGACGCGACGATCGGCGGGCTCGAGGCCTCGGCCGTCTACGGGTCGCGCCGCGGGGACTGGTCGCCCTTCGTCCTGGGCGGGATCGGCATCCACACCGTGGATCCTCCGGGCGACGGCCCCTCCCAGCGGCTCGGGGCCCACTTCGGCGCGGGGACGGACTATTTCCTCAACCGGCGCACGGCGCTGACCGGTCAGCTCACCGGGCGATTCATCGGGAGCACGGGCGGGCGCGCCTCCAGCCTCGTGACCCTGACTTTCGGCGTCAAGTATCACTTCTGACGTGGCTTGCGGTGCGTTCGGGGCCCCCTCGCGGTCGGCGCGAGGGGGGTTCCCGTGCGCCGCATCCCGAATGCGGCCTTGACAGGTCCGGATTTCGGTTTACCTTGGGGGCGATGGGTTCGCACCGTTCCCGTGCCGCGTCAGCCGTTGCCGTTTTTCTGACGGTCGCGGTGTCGCTCCTCGGCGTCCGGCTCTTCGTCGGGGGAACGGCCGGGGCTTGCGGCCCGGTGGAATCGTCCTGCTGCTGCGGCCCCGAGAGCCCCGCCGGCGACGGCTGCGGCTGCACGGTCTCGCCGGCCACGCCCGTCCCCGCCGCCGTCCTGGCGTCCGTCGACGGGGTCCCCGCGCCCGACCTCGTGGCGGGCGCGGCGACGACCGGCGGGAGCCCCTTCGCCTCGCGGACGCGGTGGGCCTCCTGGCCGGCGCCGCGGGCTCGTTCCGCCCCGACCCAGGCTCTTCTCGAGACCTTCCGGAACTGAGACCTCGGGAGACCGCGCTCTCGCCCGCCCCGTCCGGGGTGGCCCGATGACCGTTTTCCCGAGGTGACCCATGTCCCTGTCCCGTCCGTCCTCCCGGTGGACGCTTCCGGCGACTCTCGCCGCCGGCGTCCTCGCCATCTCCGCGCCGGCCGCCGAACCGCCTCCCGCAGACCCCGTCGAGGCGCTCGTCGCCGAAGCGCTCGAGAAGAGCCCCGCCCTCGCCGCCGCCCGTGCCGAGGTCGCGGCCGCGCGCGAGCGCGTCGCCCCCGCCGGCACGCTGCCCGACCCGATGCTCTCCCTCGGGTACGAAAACGACGGCGCCTCCTTCTCCCTCGGCGAGGAGCCGATGACCCGCCTCTCTCTCATGGCCGAGCAGCAGATCCCGTGGCCCGGCAAGCTCCGCGCCGCCGCGAAGCTGGCCGGGGCGGACGTGGCGGTCGTCGAGGCGCGCCTCGCGCGCATCCGTCTCTCCGTCGAGGCCGCCGTCCGCAGGGCGGCCGCGCGCCTCCTCGAGGCGCGCGAGCTCGAGGCCGTGACGCGCGACCAGGGGGCGACCTGGGAACGGATCGAGGCGGTCGCGCGGAACCGGTACGCCGCCGGCCTGGGGACCCAGCAGGACGTCCTGCGCGCGCAGGCCGAGCGGACGCGCCTCCTCCAGCAGGCGCGGCGCGACGAGGCGGCCGGGAGGGTGGCGCTCGCCGAGCTCCGCCGCCTTCTCCTCCGCGAACCCCACGAGCCGGTCTCCCTCGCGGGGGGACTCGCCGACTCGCTTCCCGTCGTGCCCGAGGCGG
>CALMDF010000212.1 GCA_937864895.1 uncultured Holophagales bacterium
CGACGGTCCAGATCCCCGAGCGGTACTGGTCTCCCACGTCGGGCCCCTGGCGGTTCAGCTGGGTCGGGTCGTGCATCGCGAAGAAGGCCTCGACGAGCCGCCGGTACGTGATCCTGTTCGCGTCGTAGGTCACCTTCACCGTCTCGGCGTGGCCCGTCCGGCCCGAGGAGACCTGCTCGTACGTCGGCCTGTCCACGGTGCCCTGCATGTAGCCGCTCACGGCGTCGAGGACGCCCGGGCCCCTCTCGAACCAGTGCTCGACCCCCCAGAAGCACCCCGCGGCGAAGTACGCCGTCTCGAGCTTCACGGGCCGGCTCTCGGCCGGGACCGGCGCCCCCTTCTCCAGGAACTTCAGCGACGCCGAGTTCAGGCAGTGCCGCTCGCCGGTCGGGGCGGGGCCGTCCGGGAAGACGTGCCCGAGGTGGGCGCCGCAGCGGGCGCAGTTGATCTCGACCCGCTCCATGCCGTGGCTCGTGTCGGACTTCCGGGCGACGTGGGCCGGGTCGAGCTCGCGGTAGAAGCTCGGCCAGCCCGTTCCGGAGTTGAACTTGTGGTCGCTCGTGAAGAGGGGGAGCCCGCAGACGACGCAGGTGTAGACCCCGTCCTTCTTGTTGTCGAGGAGGTTTCCGCAGAAGGCCGGCTCGGTTCCCGCCCTCTGGGTGATGCGGTAGGCCTCGGGGTCGAGCTTCGCCGCCAGCCGCGCGACCTCCACCTTCGGGAGCGGGGTCACGTCGTAGCCGGACTTCGAGAGGACGGTCGTCATCGTCTTTCCTTTCGCCTTCGCGCCCTCTCTTCCCCCCGAGGGGTCGGCCTGGGAGACCGAGGGGCGACAGGCGGCCACCCCGAGGGCCATCGCGATCCCGAGGAGGAGCGCCTGGCCTGGCCGGGGCCGGCGACGGGGAAGGAGGTGAGTCGTCATGCCGGCGTCCTGCCATCGGGCTGCGGGAAGTTCCGGGTCGGGTATCGTGACCTGAACTCTCATTCTCGATTCTCCGCCGGGTTCGGCGGCCCGGATTCGGGGGCGCCGCCCTCTGCTCAGGTGTCGATCGCCCTCATCGACGCCTCCGGGTAGCGGGGGCCCGCCGCGACCCCCTTCGGCGCCACGGCGTCGATCCGGGCGAGGTCGGCTGGGGTGAGCGAGACGGCGAGAGCGCCGGCGTTCTCCTCGAGGCGCGCGCGCGCCTTCGTCCCCGGAATCGGGACGACGTCCGCCCCCTGCGCGCCGAGCCAGGCGAGGGCGAGCTGCGCGGGCGTGCAGCCCTTCTCCCGGGCGATCTCCTCGACCTTCGCGACGAGGTCGAGGTTCTTCCGGAAGTTCTCTCCCTGGAAGCGCGGCGCGTTGCGCCGGTAGTCCCCCTCGGGGAGGTCCTCGAACCGGCGGAACCGGCCCGTCAGGAAGCCGCGGCCGAGCGGGCTGTAGGCGACGAAACCGGCCCCCAGCTCGCGGCACGCCGCGAGGACGCCGTCTTCCGGGTCGCGGGTCCAGAGCGAGTACTCGGTCTGGAGGGCGGAGACCGGGTGGACGGCGTGCGCCCGCCGGAGCGTCGCGGGGGACGCCTCGGAGAGGCCGAGGTAGCGGACCTTCCCGGCCCGGACGAGCTCGGACATCGCCCCGACGGTCTCCTCGATCGGGACCGTCCTGTCGACGCGGTGCTGGTAGTAGAGGTCGATCGTCTCGACGCCGAGCCGCTTCAGCGACGCCTCGCAGGCGGAGCGGACGTACCCGGGCCGGCCGTTGATGCCGAGGAGGGAGCCGTCGGCGCCACGCTCGATGCCGAACTTCGTCGCGAGGACGACCTCGCCGCGCCGGCCCCGGATCGCGCGCCCCACGAGCTCCTCGTTCGCGTAAGGGCCGTACATGTGCGCCGTGTCGAGAAACGCCACGCCGAGGTCGAGCGCGCGGTGGATCGTGGCGACGGACTCGGCGTCGTCGCGTCCCCCGTAGAAGTCGGACATCCCCATGCAGCCGAGGCCCTGGGCGGAGACGACGAGGCCCTGGCGGCCGAGCGGGCGGGTTTCCATGGCGGCCTCCTGCCGGGAAACGTAGCACGGCGAGCGCAGGCTCCAGCCCGCCCCGCCCCGGCGCGCCTATGATCGGAGGAGAGGCCGGACCCGGACGGCCGCTGGAGGGCCGCGCATGTCGGAGCCGAAGATCGCAGCGAAGAACCCCGCCAAGGTGACTCTCGAGGCCGGCAAGACCTACGCCTGGTGCCGTTGCGGCCTGTCGAAGGGGCAGCCGTTCTGCGACGGCTCCCACAAGGGGACCGGGCTCTCTCCGCTCGTCTTCCAGGCGGAGGAGTCGAAGGTGGCCTGGCTCTGCCAGTGCAAGCAGACGGGTAACGCCCCCCACTGCGACGGAACGCACAAGAGGCTCCCGTAGGGAAAGAGGGCAGATGAGCACGATCCACGACATCGAGGTGAAGACGATCGACGGGAAGACGCAGAAGCTCTCGGCCTACGCCGGGAAGGCCCTTCTCGTCGTGAACGTCGCGAGCAAGTGCGGCTTCACGCCCCAGTACACGGGCCTCGAGGCGCTCTGGCGCAGGTACGGAGACCGGGGGTTCGCGGTCCTCGGCTTCCCGTGCGACCAGTTCGGCCACCAGGAGCCGGGGAACGAGGAGGAGATCAGGA
>CALMDF010000213.1 GCA_937864895.1 uncultured Holophagales bacterium
AAATCCTCAAGGACAGCGAGTCGTGGGCCCACCAGGGCGGCGTCGCGAACGCCCCGCTCCCCCAGACCCTCGCCCTCGTCGACTACTCCCGCGAGGACGCCGAGCGGGCGAAGCTGCGCCTCCGGAAGGCGGCCCGGACGTCGACCGACTCCCTCGTCTTCGAGAACCTGGGCGACCTCGCGAGGCTGGGCGGGAAGATGAAAACCGCTCTCGAGAACTACAAGATCGCCGCCAAGAACGCCCCCGAGGACTCCCCCGTCCACCGCAAGCTGGGCCTCGCCCTCTTCGAGGCGAAGGACTACGCCGCGGCCGTCAAGCCTCTCACCATCGCCGTCGAACAGAACCGGGACGACGCCAGCCTCCACCTGAAGGCGGCCCGGGCGCTCCTCGAGTCCGGCGACTTCCAGCGGGCCGTAGAGGTCGTCCAGTCCTCCTCGAGGAAGTTCCCCAAGGACCCCCTCCTCCCCGCCTGCGCGATCGTCGCCTACGGGAAGATGAAGAAGTTCCGCGACGCCCAGAAGACGTTCGAGAAGGTGGTCGAGGTCGACCCGAGGAGCCCCGACGTCTTCATCGCACACGGCCTCGCCCTCCTCGAGGAGGGCAGGCTCCCCGAGGCGTCCGACGCCTTCCGGGCGGCCCTCGACTGCGACGGCACCCGCCCCGAGGCCCTCTGCGGCCTGGGCGTGGCCGCGAACCGCGAGCAGGCCTTCGACGCGGCCCTCGGCCACCTGAAGAAGGCGGTCGCCCTGAAGCCCGACTACGCCGAGGCGTGGTACGCGATGAAGACGACCTACGAGGGGCTGAAGAAATTCGAGTCGTCGGTCGAGGCGCTCAACAAGGCGATCAGCCTGAACCCACGGCTCTCGGCCTGACCTTCAGGCTCCGGGCCTGACCGTCAGGTCCGCGCCCACTCGACCTTCCCCGTCGGGGTCGAAACGTCCCCGCCGAGGTGGGAGACGTCGTCGAGGACGAGGGACGTCGCCGGCTTCTCCCCGTCCCACTCGAAGATCGAGATCGACCCGTTCCTCTGCCGCACCTCGTCCATGCGGGCGAGGTCCCGCCCGAGGAGCGTGGCGACGAGGATCCGGTTGAACCGGCCGTGGGCGACGACGAGGGGCGCCGCGGGCCGCACCGCCCTGAGCCGCGCGAGGACGTGAGCCGCCCGCGCTCCCGCGTCGAGGGGGCTTTCCCCGCGCGGGGGGGCGGCGTCGACGTCGCCCGAGCGCCACTTCGCCCTGAGCTCGGCGACGGAGCGGTCCATCTCGTCGTCGAGGGGGAGCCCCGTCCAGACGCCCCAGTCGAACTCGACGAGCTCGAGATCGAGCCTCACCGCGAGACCGTGCGGCGCCGCGCAGATCTCGGCGGTCTCGCGGGCCCGGGCCATGGGGCTGGCGACGACGTCGTCGACCTCGGCCTCGGCGAGGCGGACGGCGAGCGCCTCGGCCTGGCGGCGCCCCCGGCGCGTCAGCGGCGTGTCGAGGCGGCATCCCTGAAGGGTCCCGCCGAGGTTCCCTTCGCTCTCGCCGTGGCGAACCAGGAAGATCTTCATTCCCGCGATTCTACGAATCCGTATCATCGGCCTTCATGCCGAGGACATCCGAGGCGCAGTTCCCCGCCCTCTCCACCCATATTCCGGACCCCGAGATCCGGGACCTCTTCACCTGGCCCTTCCTCCGCGTGAGCGAGATCTTCGACGAGCTCGTCGACGCGGCCTCCGCCGAGGTCCTGCGGCGCGCGGGGGCCTGGCCGGTCGTCCCCGGAACCGGGCCGGCCGCCCTCGTCGCCGCGAGAGGGTGGGCCCCGCGCAGCCTCCCGCTTCTCGAGTTCGTCCACGGGAAGCTCGCCGCCGCGGGATACCTCTCGAAGGCGGAGGGGGAGTACTCGCCCACCGGCTCCGAGCCGGGGGACCTCGAGGCCCTCGAGGCGGAGCTCGCGGCGGCCGAGCCCGACGCCGCCGTCGCCGGCGAGGCGGTCAGGATCCTCGTCGAGGAGACGGGGCTCTTCCTCTCGGGAGAGAAGACGGGCGAGGAGATCCTCTTCCGCCCCGACCGGCTGCCGCTCTGGTTCCGCTACTTCTCGAACCGGAACCTCCTCTACTCGATCAACAACCGTCTCGGCGCCCTCGCCCTCTCGCGCCTCCTCCCGGAGTCGGGCGGCCGCGTCCTCGAGGTCGGGGGCGGGGCCGGGAGCGCCGCGGAGGAGGCCCTGGCGCGCCTCGGGACACGGGTCTCGCGCTACCTCTTCACCGAGGTCGTCCCGACGTTCCTCCGCCGGGGCGAGCGCGCCGCCCGCGCCGCCGCCGCGCCGGGAGTCGCCGTCGAGGCCGCGAAGCTGGACATGACGAGGCCCTGGGAGCCGCAGGGAGCCGCCCCGGGCTCCTTCGACGCCGTCTACTCCGTGAACTGCTTCCACGTCGCCCCCGACCTCGCCGCCGTCCTCGCCGAGGCCCGCTCGGCGCTCGCGCCGGGCGGCTGGCTCGTCGTCTCCGAGTGCGTCCGCCCCCTCGGGAACGACCAGCCCATCTACGTCGAGCTCGTCTTCGACCTCCTCGAGAGCTTCACGCAGGTGACTCTCGACCCGGTGGCCCGCCCGACGCACGGCTTCCTCACGCCCGCCGCCTGGAGGACCTCCCTCGCCCGCGCCGGATTCACCGACGTGACCTTCCTTCCCGACGCCGAGGAGGTCGCGAAGAGCTATCCGAGCTTCTTCGTCTCCGCCGTCGCGGCGCGAAAGGCCTGACGCCGTGCGCCTCCCCCGAACGCTCGACCCCGCCGAGGTCCGCGTCGCCGGGGCGCTCCTCGAGAAGGAGCTCCTGACCCCGGACGTCTACCCGATGACCCTCCAGGGCCTCGTCGCGGCCTGCAACCAGAGGACCTCGCGCGAGCCGGTGACCGACCTGACCGCCGCGGAAGTCACCTCGGCCCTCGACCGCCTCCGCGAGCTCGTCCTCGCCTGGAAGGTGACGGGCGGCCGCGCCGACAAGTGGGAGCACAACCTCGACGCCAAGTGGCAGCTCGCGAGGCCCGAGAAGGCGCTCGTCGCGCTTCTCCTCCTCCGCGGGGCGCAGACCGCCGCCGAGCTCAGGACCCGTGCGGAGCGGATGCACGACTTCGCCTCGCTCGACGCGGCCGAGGCGCTCCTGCGCGAGATGGCCGCGCACCCCGAGCCGCTCGTCGTCGAGCTGCCCCGGCGCCCCGGCCAGAAGGAGACGCGCTGGGGGCACCTCGCCTCCGGCACGCCGGCGGACGATCCCTCCGTCTCCCGCCCTGCCGCGCCCGCCGGACCATCGGCGATCGAGCGCCGTCTCCTCTCGCTCGAGGAGCGCCTCGCGGCCGTGGAGGCCGAGCTCGCCGCCCTGAAGAGCTCCCTCGGCGCCTGAGCGGAAGCTACCGCCAGTCGTCGAGGACGCAGACGTCCTCGCGGTCGTAGCCGGGGAGGCGGTCCCGGTGCATCGCGATCCCCTGGACGAAGGGCCGGTAGCCGGCGGCGCGGAGCGTCCGCCAGGCCACGACCCTCTCCGAGCCCGTCCCGGCGGCGACGACGGAGAGGCCTTCCGACGAGGCCCAGGCCTCGACGGCCGCGAGGAGCGACCGGAGTCGCTCCTCCCCTCCCGCACCCGGGCGGACCGCGGCGAACTTCACGGCGGCGCGCCCGGAGCCCGCCTCGCTGCCGGCCCCCGCGTGACAGATCGCGAACCCGGTCAGCCGCGAACCCTCGCTCACGAGGACGGTCTCCCCGATCTCCTGCTCTCCAACGGAGAGGACCTCTCCCGTGACGTCGAGCCCGTCGAAGACCGACGCGGTCAGATCGCGGCAGGCAGAAAGGGCTTCGGCCTGCCCGTCGTCGGAGAGCCGCGAGAGGGCGGACGCCCCCGCGGCGGCCTTCGTTCCGGGCGGGACCTCCTTCGACATCACCGCGAGGAGGCCCGCAGGCCAGTATCCGTAACGCTGGAAAAGGCCGACGTGCATCGGGCTTCGAGCGAACGCGAAGAGGCCCCGAAAGGCCACCGGCGGCGGTTCGAGCAGCCGGAGCCCCTCCTCGACGAGGGCGTGGGCGAGCCCGCGCCCCTGGAGGGGCGGGTCGACCGAGAGCGGGCCGAGGAGGCCCACGCTCCCCCAGCGGGTGACGAAGCTCGATCCCGCCAGGACGCCGTCCGAAAGGAGCGCGGACGCCGAATCCGGATCGGCCGTCCAGCGGCAGCGGAGGACCTCGGCGTCGCCGTCGAAGGAGAGGGGGTCGGGGAGGCCGAGAAACGTGCCGAACGCCCGGCGGTAGATCCTGTCGGCCTCGCCGATCTCGGCCTCGCGGAGCGTCCGGACCTCGATGTCCATGAGCGACCCTCCTCCCCCCATCTTGCCACCCGCGCGGCGGCGAGCCGCAAACCGTCTCAGAGGACGGCGCCGGGATCGCGCGCGTAGAGGACGGGGACGGCCCAGTCCACGGGGCCGCAGGCCGAGTCGCACCTCACGGCGAGCCGCGCCTCGCGCGCGGCGTCCCCGAGCGCCCGGCCGAGGGCGAGCGACCGGTAGAGCTCGCGCGCGAAGACGAGCGCCGCGGCGTCGAGGACGCTGAACTGGTTCGCGACGACGGCCGGGACCCCGGCGGCGACGAGCGCCGGCGCCACGCCGCGGGCGAGGTCGCCCCGGCTCCCCCGCGCGCTCAGGCAGGAGTTCAGGACGACGAGCGCGAGGCCCCGCCCCGAGAGGAGGGTCTTGAGCGTCGTGGCGTCGACGGGGGCGACGGCCCCCGAGGCGGACTCGAGGAGGAGGGCGCCCGTGCGCGCCGCCGCGTCGTACGTCCCGTGCCCGATGAAGTGGAGGACGTCGCACGGCCGGTCGGCGACGAGGCGGTGGAGCGCCTCGACCGTCACGGCGCGCTCGACCCGGACCCGGGCGAGGCCCCGGTCCACGAGCGGCGCGAGGCCCGCCCTCACCGCCTCGGCCTCGTCCTCCCACGAGAGGGCGGAGAGGCCGCCGGGCTGGGCGACCGCGACGAGGATCGAGAGCGGGCGCTTCCTCGGCCGCCTCGCCTCGCACGGGATCGCCGTGACGACGTTCCGGGTGAAGCTCGCCTCCGTCGCCGCCAGCCAGGTGCGGCGGTGAGGGTCGTAGGCGAGCTCCCACGGCTTGTCGGCGACCCAGTCGAGGAGCGAAGTGAAGACGACGTCCGTTGCGCCGCCGCCGGCCGCCCCGCGGGCCGCGTCCCAGAGGCGCCGCGTCTCGCCCGGGAGGAGCGTCTCGAAGAGGAGCGCTCCCCACCGTTCGAGCGCGGCCGTCGACGGGAGGGGGCGGCCGTCGCCGTCGAAGCAGGCGCGGAGCCGCTCGTGCCCCCGGATGATCTCGCGCCACGCCTCCCCCTTCCGGGGCACGGCCGTCACGACGCGCGCCGTCCCGTAGCGCGCGAGGAGAAGGGCGGTCGCCCCGCCCCGGTCTCCGGGCAGGAGAGTCAGCTCCAGCGCCTCGCGCCGCGTCTCTCCGAGCTTCGGCGCCTTTGCGCGGGTCGTGCGCTCCCTCCCGCGCGGGGGCCCCGGCGCGTCCGCCGCGGGCCCCCGCGCTCCCGAGCGCCGGGAGTCGAACCCCGCGAGGGCGTAGCTCTCGCCCGCGAGGGTGGCGACGAGGAAGGCCACGGCCTCGTCCCTGGCGAAGAGACCGAGGTGGTGGACCGGGCGCCGGAGCGCCCCGCCGAGCCGTCCTCCCGGACCGAGGAGACCGACGCGTTCCGAGGGCACCCGGGCGCGTCCCTTCCGGTCGAGGACGAAGCACCCCTCCGTCGGGACGACGAGGTCGTGGGGCTCCCCGAAGAGGCGGTCGAACCCCGACTCGACGAGGCGCAGAGCGAGAGGCCCGGCCGCGTGGTGGCTCGCGGCCAGGGCGGCGTACGCCTCCGGGACCGCGCTCTTCTCGAAGGGAGCCGTCGCGCCGCCCGTGCCGTCCATCGCCGCGAGCCCCGGGAGCGTGGTGGAGACCTGCCGCGCGAGCCAGAGGAGCGCCTCCACGACGAACTCGCCGAGGAGCGTGACGGGGGCGGGCGGAAGGAGGTCGGCGAGGTTCAGCCACCCCGAAAGCGCGAGCTCCCAGCGGGCCGACGACGCGAGCGGCGTTCCGAGGTTCGGGACCGCGGCCAGGACGGCGCGCCCGCACGCGAACCGGCTCGCGGTGGGGCCGACCATCTCCGGCCGCTCGAGGATCGTCCTGAGGACGAGGCCGCCCCGCGAGTGGGCGACGACGTCGAAGAGGAACGGGTCCTCGCCGGGGAGCGCCGAGACGAGCATCCTCGCGTTCTCCTCCGGCGTCCGGCTCACCGTGAAGTGGTCGAAGCCCACGACGCGGTCGCCGTAGAGGGGCCGGAGAGCCTCGAAGAACCCGCCGCGCGAGAGGTCGGCGAACGCGGAAACCGTGCTCGAGAACGTGCCGTGAAGGAAGAGGAGGTTTCTCTCCGGCGGGGCGGCCAGGAGCGAGGGCGAGGCGGGCGCGAGCCGTCCCTCGGCGAGGCCCGCGGGGGTGACGTGGACGAGCCGCTCCGCGAGGCCCGAGCGGCGGAAGGCGGCCTCCTCGAAGCTCCTCGCGAGCATCCCGACGGCCTCCTTCTCGACTCGCGCCACCGCGCGGACGAGGAGGACGACCGCCCCGCCCGCGCCCGGACCCGCACGGCGGCCCGCGGACGGAGGAAAGAGCGGAATCTCGAAGACGGCCCCGGCTCCCCGGCGCGCGGGGCGGGCCAGGGGGCGGTGGACCGAGAGCGCCCCGGACGGCTGGCGGAGGACGACGAGGAGGTCCTCTCCGTGGGCGTCGGGGACGACGATGCGCGCCGCGCCCTCTCCCGTCGCGCCGCGCGGCGGCGAGAGGCGGATCTCGCGGACGAGGGCGAGTCTCCCGCCCGCAACGAGACGGTCCCCGAGGGGGTCGGGCGCCGCCGCGCGCCGCGGCGCAGCCTCCGCCCAGCCGGACGGCGACTCGCACCGCACCTCGATCGCGCGCTCTACCGGCATGGGCTTCCCCCCGATCGGGGCATCCTAACGCCCCCTCGGCGCGGTTCGTTCAGAATGGCCGCGATGCCGATCGCGCTTCTCGTCGCCCTGTCAGGAGCCCCCGCGCCGGCCGCCCCCCATCCGGCCCGCCCGCTCGTCGTGGGGCACCGCGGCGCGCGCGCCCGCTTCCCCGAGAACACGCTCCCTGCGATCCGGCACGCCCTGGAAACGGGAGCCGGCGGCGTCGAGATCGACGTCCGCGTGACCGCCGACGACGTCCTCGTCGTCGTCCATGACGCGACGCTCCCCTCCGACCTCTGCCGGACACCCGACGGCCGCCGCGTCCCGGCCGGCCTCGCGATCCGCGGCCTCACGCTCGCGGCGCTCCGCCGCTTCGACTGCGGCGCGGTGGCGAACCCCCGCTTCCCCGGCCAGCGCGCCGTCCCCCGCACGCCCATTCCCACGCTCGAGGAGGTCCTCGACCTCCTCGACGCGCCCGAGCCCGCCGGCGCGCGGCGCGCCACGCTCTTCCTCGAGCTGAAGCACGAGGAGGACGACCCTTCCCTCTCGCCGCGTCGCGCCCCCTTCGCCCGGCTCGTCGTCGACCTCCTGAAGCGCCGCGGCGCGCTGGGCCGGACGCTCGTCCTTTCCTTCGACCACCCGCTCCTGGGCGCCGTCCGCGCGCTCGAGCCGGGGCTCGTCACGGTCCCCCTCGTCGACCGAGACGAGGACCTCCTCGCCCTCGCGCGCCGCGAGGGCGCCTCCTGGGTCGGCCCCCGCCACACCCGGCTCACCGCCGCCGTCGTCCAGGCCCTCCACGCCGGGGGCGTGAAGGTCTTCGCGTGGACCGCGAACGCCCCGAAAGACCAGGACCGCCTCGCCGCGCTCGGCGTCGACGCCATCGGGACGGACGACCCCGCGGCGCTCGTCGTTCGTCTCGAGGCGAAGGCCCGCCGCTAGCGAGGGGCGAGCAGGCCGAGGACCTTTCCGGCCGTCCGCGCGGCCCCGCCCCGGAGCGCGGCCAGGGAGAGCCGCCCCGCCTCCCCTCGCCGCCGGCGCCCGGCCTCGTCCGAGAGGAGGAGCTCGAGCGCCACGCGGACCTCGGAGACGGCGTCGGACCGACCCACCTCGACGAGGGCTCCCGCCGCGCGGAGCGAATTGGCGACCTCGCGCACGCCGTCGAGCGAGGGGCCCGCGAGGAGCGGCACGCCGGCCTCCGCAGCGCCGACGGGGCTGTGACCGCCGACAGGCGCGAGGGTCCCGCCGAGGAAGGCGACGGCGGCGAGCGGAAGGAGCGCGTCGAGGAGGCCGAAGGAGTCGACGACGAGGACGGGCTCGGGCCCGGGAGGGTCCGAAAGGCGGCGCGACGCGAGGCCCGCCGCGCGGGCGAGCCGCTCGAGGTCCGCTCCCCGCGAGACGCGCCGGGGCGCGAGCGCGAGCCGCGCTTCGATCCCCCGGTGGCGAAGGGCCGCGACCGCCGCCAGGAGGACCTCTTCCTCGGGCGCGTGCGTGCTCACCCCGACGAGGAGCGGAGGACCGCTCGAGAGTTCGGCCTCCCAGCTATTCGGCAATTCGGCCTTTTGCGCGAGGGCGTCGAGCTTCAGGTCTCCGGTCACCTCGACGATCGAGGGGTCCGCACCGATTGCGAGAAACCGTTCGCGGTCTTCCTCGGTCCGGGCCCCGATCCACGACACCGCGTCGACGACGGGCCGGAAGACGGGCCGGGCGAGCGCGTACCGCCGGGCCTCGCCGGGACGGAGCCGGCCGCTCGCGACGGCGACGGGAATTCCGAGGGAGCGCGCGCCGAGAAAGAGGCCGGGCCAGAGCTCCGCCTCGACCGTCACGACGGCCGCGGGGGCGAGGCGCGACAGCCAGGCGCGCAACGCCCCCGGCCGGTCCCACGGGAGGTAGGAGACCGCCGCGATGGCGCCCCACCCGTTCCTTACGCGCTCCGCGACGGCCCGCCCCTCGCGGGTCCCGGTCGTCAGAACGATTCGAAGCCCCGGCGCCGCCCTCTCGAGCTCCGACGCGAGGGCCGACGCGGCGACCACCTCCCCCGCCGAGACGGCGTGAAGGAGAAGGGCCCCCGGCGCGCACGCCGGCACCGCCTCGCCGAGCCGCTCCGCGCGCTCCGCTTCGCCGGCCCCGCCGAGGAGGGCGACTCTCGCGACGGCGACCGCGGCGCCCGCGACCGCCTCGTAGGCGCCGAGCGCGACCCGCGCGCCGAGGGTCGCCCGACGACCGCTCATTCGGTCTCGCCGGAGACCGGTGAGACGCCCGGGCGGCGGCGCCTCGTCTTCATCCACCTCACGGCGAGAAGGTCGGCGCGCCCCGCGATCCCGCGGCTGAGCGGGCCGTAGTGGCTCCGCCCCGCCCGCCGCGGCCGGTGCGAGACCGGGAGCTCGACGACGCGCGCGCCGAGCTCGCGCGCGAGGTGCGGCAGGAAGCGGTGCATCCCCTCGAGATCGAGCGGGAGGGACCTCGCGACGGAGGCCCTCATGGCGCGGAGGCCGCCGCCGGTGTCGCGGGTCGCGTCCCCGAGGGCGATCCTGCGCGCGACCCGCCCCACGGCCGCCGAGGCCCCGCGCAGGGTGCCGTCCGCGCGGCGGACCCGCGTCCCCTGGACGAAGTCGGCCTCGCCCCGCTCGAGGAGCGCGAGCATCGGGAGGAGGTCGGCCGGGTCGTCCTGCAGGTCCGCGTCCATCGTCGCGACGAGCTCCGCCCGCGCCGCGAGGATCCCGGCCCGAAGCGCCGCCGACTTCCCCGACGGGGCGTCGAGGCGGAGCGGCCGGAGCCAGGGGCGCGACGCCGCGAGGGCGCCGAGGCGCGCGGACGTCCCGTCGCGCGAGCCGTCGTCGACGACGACGAGCTCGAGCGCGACGCCGCGGGAGAGAAGCGCCGCTTCGACCTCGCCGACGAGAGGCCCAACGTTCTCCTCCTCGTCCCGCGCCGGGACGACGATCGTCAGCGCGGGGACTTCGTCCACGGCCCACCCCGGGCGAGGGCGACGAGCTCGACCGGCGCCCCCTTCGACACGTTCAGCCCGCCCCGCCACGCGACCGGGACGAGCGGGAGGAGCCCCTGGCGCTCGACGAGCCCCTCGAACCCTCCGCGGGTCGTCACGAGGAGCCCCGGGCCGGCCCGCCGGGCCCAGCGCGCCGCGTCCGCCTCGCTCCCGAGCCTCTCGACGGGCCCCGGGCCGAAGTGGACGAAGACGCTCGGCTCCTCGAAACCGAACGCCGCGGCGGGAACCTCGCCGACGGCGCGGTCTGCCGGATCTGCGCCGCGACCGATCGCG
>CALMDF010000214.1 GCA_937864895.1 uncultured Holophagales bacterium
CGGGACCAGCGACGCGAGGCCAAAGGCGGGATCCTTCGCCCCGGACCGCGTTCGAATCGGCACCAGCTCACCGGGCCCCGGGGAAGCGCGCTCGATCACTGAGGTCCCCGGTATAGCGGGACTGTAGAAACCGACTCTGAGCGTCCGTTTCGTCGCGGCTGCTGTACTGCTGGCAGACCGAGACGGCGGATGAGGGCGCTCTGAGCCTCGCCTCACGGGCGGCATGGCGCCGTCCGTGAGGCTGTTCGGATCTCCCTACTTCCCGGCCGACGCGTCGTTCACGCGATTGAGGACGTTGGCCACCTCGCCGAGGACCCGCTCGTCCCCACGGGCGTAGCGGGCCGTCGTCGCGATGTCGGTATGTCCGAGAAGGTCGGAGACGACTTTGAGGTTTACGCCGGAAGAAACGAGAGACGAGGCGAAGGTGTGGCGGAGGTCGTGGATCCGAAGCCGCCGGGTGAAGCCGGCGACGGCCTTCGCCATCGCGAACTTCCGAGCGACCTTCTCCTTCGTAAGCGGCTTGTTGTCCTCGTCGAGGAAGACGAACTCCGAGATGACCGGCCGCTTCTTCAGGGTCTCGAGGACGGTCCGGACGGCATCGGAGAGCGGCAACTTGACCGCCTTCTCCTTCTTTCGGGTCACGAGCCGGATGACGTTCTCGTCGAGCGACACGTTCACCCAGCGGAGGTTGAGCGCGTCCGAGAGGCGAAGCCCCGTGTCCAGGAGCATCCGGAAGAACGGACGGTAGTGCTGAAGCCGACGAAAGATCTCCTTCGCGGCCTTGCCGTCCGGGAGCCTTCCGCCGCCGACGCGCTTCATACCGCCCGACGGGTGCGGCACGATCTTCGGCGGGGTGCGGATGCGGCCGAGGTAGGCCTGGAAGAGGGCCTCGTCCTCGAAGGCCGAGAGGAAGCGATGGCGCTCCTCCAGGGAAAGCTCGAGTTCCGGGCGGGACTCGCGGGCCCACTTCACCTTCTTCTTCACGGGGCTCCCGTCGAGGACGTCGAGCTCGACCGCCCAGCCGATGACGACCCGAAGGACGTGAGCCGCCCCGTTGATCGTCGATCCGGCGTAGGGCCGCCTCACGCAGGCCGGCGTGCAGCCGTGAGGCTTTCGCTCCCGGCCGCGCTTCGGGCACCATCCCTCCGAGATCATCGAACCGATGAGCGCATTCACGCGCTGGGACGTCAGCTGGTCCATCGGCACGTCGCCGAGCCTCGGGATTAGGTGGCGACGGAGGAAGTCGCCGTAGTAGCGCCGGGTCGCGGGTCGGAGACGGGCGGTCATCTCGACGAAGCGCTCCGAGACGAACTCTGCGAGCGTGGGGGGCCGGGTGAACTTCGCCGGCTCGAGCGCCTCGCGTTCGAGCTCCTCGCGGAAGTCGGTCCAGAGCCGGATCGCCTCGGCCCGGGACGGGACGTCGGTGAGCTTCCGCTTGTGGCGCTTCCGGCCGTCCGTTCCCGGGACGAAGCAGTAGAACGTCGCGACCCGGCGACGCGCGTCGTAGGCGAAGCCGGGGAGCTTCATCGGACACCCCCGCCGAGCTCTACTGCTTCGGCCCCTCCGGCGTCACCGGCGCCACGGCAGGCCGGTCTCGCCGGTCGAGGGCCGCCCGCTGCTCGCGGAGGAAGCTCTGCACCTCGGTTTCCGGGTAGACGACTACGGTCGCCGAGAGGGCGTACCACCCCTTCGGCCCCTTGCCCTGCCGACGCCATTTCCCGAGCGTCCCCGTCTTGACCCCGATTCGCCGGGCAACTTCGGATGCCTTGATCGCCATGCGACACCTCCGCGCGAAGCATCCGCGGACATCGCAGGACCGATCGGGACGGCGTCGAAATCACCGTCCCCGAAAAGAGAATTAGATACTTTGTTAGATACCCCCCCAAAAAGCCGCAGGACGCCTCTTCGGCGTCTCCCGCTAAACCCTTTGATGTGAGTAGTATAGATGGTCGGGACGGCGGGATTCGAACCCGCGACCCCTTGAACCCCATTCAAGTACGCTACCAGGCTGCGCCACGTCCCGACCCTGGACGAAAACGACGGGGGTTCAGGCTTCTTCGCGGGAAAGGAGGCTTGCGATCTCCCTGAGTTCCGCGAGGGCCCTTGCCACCCGGGGGTCCGGGGATTGTGCCATCGGAGCGGGTGCAGGGTCAATCGCGGAGACGTCCCGAACGGCGGGAACGGGGCGGGTCGCGAGCCGGACCGGGGTCGTTTCGACGTCGGCCGCGATCGAGGCGCTCTCGTCGATCTCGAGGGGGCTCGAGAGCTCGGAGGGGGCGCTGACGGGGTGCGTCGAGAAGACCGGCTCGTCGTCCAGCTCGAGCTGCGACTCGGGTTCGGCAGCGATTTCGGGCGCTGCCGACGGTTCGGGCTCGGCCACGACTTCGGGTTCCGGCGCCGTCTCGGCGACGGTGACGGGCAGCGGCGGCGCGGCCTTCGCGCGGCGGCGCTTCGTCCCGGTCGACTCGAGGGCCTCCTGCGGGAGGGGCGGCGGCGTGAGGACCAGTGGCTCGGGCTCGGCCGGCGCGGCCGCCTGTTCCTTCATCTCGGCCTCGAGACGCTTCTTGGCCCCGGCGATGGTGTAGCCCTCGTCGTAGAGGAGCTTCTTGATCCGCTCGATGACCTTCAGCTCGAAACCGCTGTAGAGGCGAGGGCCGGCGGCGCCTTTCGGAAGCGCGAGAACCGGGAACTCGCTCTCCCAGTACTTGAGGACGTAGGGCTGGACGTCGGCCAGCCGGCAGACTTCGGCCACCTTGTACCGCGCTTCCGCTGTCGCCTCGATCTCGCTCACGCCGTGCGGTTCCTCCTGTCGGATCCGGCCGAGTTTAGTCGATGCGGCTACTCGCCCTTGCGGACGACGAACTTCAGGGGCACGCCGGCGAGGTCCCACTGCTCCCGGAGCCGGTTCTGGAGGAAGCGCTCGAAGGAGAAGTGGAGCGGCTCGTCGCGGTCGGAGAAGAGCCGGACGAGCGGGGGGTCGGAGGCGATCTGGACGGCGTAGCGGATCTTCAGCTCGCGGCCGGATTTCCCCTTCGGGAGCTGGGCCTCGAAGGCCTTCTTGAGCATCCGGTTCAGCTCCCCCGTCGGGAGCTTCGTGGCCAGCCGCCGGGCGACGGCGTCGGCCTCGGGAAGGAGCTTCTCGATGCCGAGCCCGGTCTTCGCCGAAACGGTGAGGAAGGCGGCGCCGCGCGTGAAGATGAAACGGCGGCGGACGTCGTCGCGGAGGGTCTTCTGGGCGACGGGGTCGTCCTCGATGAGGTCCCACTTGTTCGCGACGAGGATGAGGCCCCGGCGCGCTTCCTCGGCGTAGCCGGCGATGTGGGCGTCCTGCGAGGTGATCCCTTCTTTCGCGTCGAAGATGATGATGGCGACCCGCGCGCGCTCCATGGCCTTGCGGGCGGCGACGACGGAGAGGAGCTCGGCGGAGTCGGTCGTCTTGCCCTTCCGGCGGATGCCGGCGGTGTCGACGAGGACGTAGCTCTTCCCGCCGCGCGTCACGAGGACGTCGACGGGGTTGCGAGTCGTGCCGGCGATCTCGGAGACCATGACGCGCTCGGAGCCGAAGATCCGGTTCACGATCGACGACTTGCCGACGTTCGGCCGGCCGACGATGGCGACGGGGAGCCCCTCGACGCGGGTCTCGGGGTCGAGGTCCTCGGGGAGGCGCTTCTCGAGCTCTTCGAGGAGCTCGTCGGTGCCGATGCCGTGGACGGCGGAGACGCCGAAGACGGCGTCGAAGCCGAGCTCGTAGGCCTGCTCGAGCCCCTGTTCGGCTTCCTTGCGGTCGATCTTGTTCCAGGCGACGACGAAGGGCTTGCCGAGGACCCGGAGCTTCGCGGCGATCCGGCTGTCCTCGGGGAGGACCCCGTCGGACCCGTCGAGGACGAAGACGAGGAGGTCCGCGTCGACGACGGCGTCGAGGGCCTTCTCGCTCGTCCAGGCGTTGAACCCGCCCGCGGCGTCGAGGTCGAGGCCGCCGGTGTCGACGAGCCTCCAGCGCCGGCCCGCCTCGCTGACGAGGTCGAGCGCGAAGGAGTCGCGCGTCATGCCCGGGCGGTCGTGGACGAGCGCCTTGCGCGTCTTCGAGAGCCGGTTGAAGAGGGCCGACTTGCCGACGTTCGGGCGGCCCACGAGGGCGACCGAGTAGACGTGGGGGCCGGAGGGGGTCCTGCGCCTGGCCATCACCGCCGCCTTCCGCGGGGAGCGGGGCCGGACGCCTTGCGGGCGGGCCCGCGGGCGGGGCGTTCCGGCCCCCGCGGCCCTCTCGACGCCCGGTGGGGCGTCGCGCGCTCGATGACGGCGGCGCGCGTCGTGTTCCGGGGAGCGGAGGCCCCGGTGAGCCGGAAGTCGAGGAGGCGCTTGTCGAAGTCGGCGCGGGTGAGCTTCACGCGGAGGTGGTCGCCGAGGCGGAAGACCCGGCCCGTCGAGGTGCCGACGAGGCGGTGCTCGACGTCCTCGTAGCGGTAGAAGTCGTCCTCGAGGGCGTCCATCGGGAGGAGGCCGTCCGCGTAGACCCCCTCGAGCGTGATGAAGAGGCCGAAGGGGACGACGGCCGAGACGTAGGCGTCGAACTCCTCGCCGACCCTCTTCGAGAGGTAGACGAACTTCTTCCACGACTGCGCCTCGCGCTCGGCCGACTCGGCGCGCCGCTCCCTTTCGGAGCAGTGGGCCGAGGCATCCACGAGCCAGCGCTCGCGGCTCTCGGCCTCGGCCGTGGCGGGGGCGCGGCGCGCGGCGATCCACTCGCAGAGGGCGCGGTGGACGACGAGGTCGGGGTAGCGGCGGATGGGCGAGGTGAAGTGGGCGTAGTAGTCCGCCGCGAGGGCGTAGTGTCCGCGGCACTCGGGGGCGTAGAGGGCCTTCTTCTGGGCCCGGAGGACGAGGTCGGAGACGAACCGCTCCTCGGGACGGCCCTCGGCCTGGTCGAGGATCCGCTGGAAGAGCGAGGGGCTGACCTGCTCGTCGTCCTCGGGGATCTCGTAGCCGAGCGGCTCGAGGACGGCGCGGATGTCGGCGAGCTTGCGCTCGTCGGGCCGGTCGTGGACCCGGTACATCGCCGGGGTGGGGACGAAGACGAGCTGCCTCGCCACGGCCTCGTTGGCCGCGAGCATGAACTCCTCGATGAGCCGGTGGGCCTCGTTCCTCACCGCCTTGACGATGGCGACGACGTCGCCCGTCTCGCCGAGGACGAGGTCGGCGTCGGGGAGGTCGAAGTCGAGGGAGCCCCTCCCCTTCCTCATCCAGCGGAGCGCGAAGGCGGCCTTGCGGGCCACGAGGAGCATGGGGCGGACCTCGGCGGGGACCTTCTCCTCGGGCGGCTCGTGGCCCTGGAAGAACGCCGCGACGTCGGTGTAGGTGAGGCGCGCCTTCGAGTGGATGACGCTCCGGTAGAACTCGGCGGTGAGCGTCTCCCCTTTCGAGTCGAGGGTGAGCTGGGCCGTCACGGTCCGCTTCTCCTCGCGGGGGCGGAGGGAGCAGAGGTCGTTCGAGAGCCGCTCGGGGAGCATCGGGATGGCGCGGTCGGGGAAGTAGACCGAGGTGCCCCGCTCGAAGGCCTCGGCGTCGAGGGCCGAGCCCGGGGTGACGTAGTGGGAGACGTCGGCGATGTGGATGCCGAGCCGGAAGCCGCCTCCCGGCAGCTCCTCGGCGGAGATCGCGTCGTCGAAGTCGCGGGCGGTCTCGCCGTCGATCGTGACGACGCAGTCGCGGGTGAGGTCGCGGCGGGTCCGCCACTCGGAGTCCTGGATCGCGGCCACGGCCCGCTCGGACTCCGCGACGGAGGCGGTCGTGAACTCGCGGGGGATCCCCCACTTGCGGGCCACGACCTCGACGTCGATGCCGGGGTCTCCGGGGAACCCGATGAGCTCGGTGACCTCGGCCTGGGCCATGCGGCGCTCGTCGGGGTAGGAGGTGATGCGGGCGTCGACGTAGATGCCGTCGGGGGCGTCGAGGTCCTTCCCCTCGGGAACGCGGAGGATGGCGTCGATCTTCGTGTCGTAGGGGACGATGACGGTGCCGTCGGGGCCGCGGGCGATGCGGCCGACGACCGTCTCGCGGCGCCTCACGAGGACCTTGATGACCGTCCCGGTCTCCAGGGGCCCGCGGAAGCCGCGGCGGGCCTTCGGCTTCTCGACGCGCACGAGGACGAAGTCGCCGTCGAGGGCCGAGCCCGCCCCGCCGCGGACGATCGGGGTGTCGGGGACGCCCCTCTCGCCGGAGAGGAGCCAGGCCCGCCCCTCGCCCCGGACGGCGATGCGGCCGGCCGTGAGGTTCGTGTTCTCGATGAGGGAGAGCTTCTCGCCGCGGGTGCGGACGACGAGACCCTTGCGCTCGAGGGCGTCGACCTCGTCGTGGAGGGCGTCGAGCGAGGATTCCTCCGGGGAGGGGCCGAGGATCTCCCTGGCGACGTCGCGGAAGGAGAGGATGCGCCGCCCTCGCGGCGCGAGCGCCGCGAGGATGCGGCTTTCGAGGGTCTCAGTGGTCACGATGTTCTTTCGGGGCGCCCGCCGATGCAGGCCTCCACCGCGCGAGG
>CALMDF010000215.1 GCA_937864895.1 uncultured Holophagales bacterium
GCCGACGGGCTGGCCGACCCGCTGCTCCACACCCTCCGGCCCGCCCTCGGCCACGGCGCCGAGGGCCCCGGGGAGCGCCGCGCCGCCGGCAAGCCCCGGCGCGGCCGGGTCACGCTCACGGTCGCGCCCCGCGGACGGGAGGTCGTCCTGACGTTCTCGGACGACGGGCGGGGCATCGAGGGCGCCGCCGTCGTGAGGAAGGCCCGGGAGACCGGCCTCCTCCGCGCCGCCGATCCCGATCCGCGCGATCCCTTCTCGCTCCTCTTCAGGCCCGGCTTCTCCACGGCCGAGGCCGTCTCGGAGTTCTCCGGGCGGGGTGTCGGGCTCGACGTCGTGCGGGAGAACCTCGCCGCCCTGGGAGGCCGGGTCTTCGTCCGCTCGACGCCGGGAACGGGGACGACCCTGGAGGTCGTCGTCCCGATGACTCTCGTCCTTCTCGAGGCGCTCGTCGTCCGGGTCGGCGACCTCCGTTTCGCCGTGCCGGGAGAGAACGTCCTCAGGACGCTGGAGTCGCGGCCGGACGAGGTCGAGACCATCGACGGATCACCCTGCCTGAGGGACGGCGACCGGGTCCTGCCGCTCGCCCGGCTCGACGACCTTCTCGGTCTCTCGTCCGGGACCCCCGACGTTGGGCCGCGGGCCGTCGTCGTCGCCGAGGACGGCGAGCGGGCCGCCGCCTTCGTCGTCGACTCCGTGGAAGGCGTCTGGGACCTCCTCGTCAAGCCCCTCGCCGAGTCGGTCCCCCGCTCCCGGGAGATCTCGGGTGCGGCCGAGGTCCCCGGTGGCGAGGTCGCGCTCGCCCTCGACGCGGGAGCGCTCGTGGCTCGCGTCTACGCCTCTGCCCCGGCGGGGAGGACCATGTGAGCGGAGCCGGCCTCCTCCTGGCCTTCCGCGCGGGCGGCGCGCGCTTCGCCGTTCCGCTCGACAGGGTGAGGGAGGCCGCCCGGCCGCGCCGCATCACCCCCCTTCCCGGCGCCCCGAAGCAGTGGTGCGGCGTCGCCCTCGTGAGAGGCGAGGCGCTCGGGGTCATCGACGTGGCGGCTGCCGTCGGGCTCGCCCCGTCACCCCCGCGCCGCGAGTCGCTGATCGTCGTCCTCTGCGGATGCGACCCTGCGCTCCTCGTCGACTCCGTGGACGGCGTCGAGCCTTTTCCCGGCGGTCGCGTCCTGCCGCCTCCCCCGGGGAGGGGGGCGCTGAGCGGTGTCGTCGCGGAAGACGACGGCTTCCTCTCCCTCCTCGACGTCGACCGCCTCGCGGCCGGGGGCGCGGCGTGAGCGAAGACCGAATGAAGGGCCTGGCCGCCGGCGCCGCATCGGCCGACGCGACGGAACGCTGGCGGGCCGCGGTAGAGCTGTCGAAGGTGAAGGGCGAGGAGGCGGAAGACCTCCTCCTCGGCCTCCTCACCGACGAGGACTACAGGGTCCGCGAGCGGGCGGTGGCTTCCCTTTCGAGGCGGTTCACTCCCCGCGTGGCCTCGGCCTGCGCACTGGCCCTCGCGGACGACGCGAACGCCGGTCACCGGGCGGCCGGCCTCGCTCTCCTGGCCAGAGGGGGCGCGGCGGGACGGGCCGTCCTCCTCGGCGCCCTTCAGCACCCTTCGGCCGACGTGCGGATCTCCGCGGCCACGGCTCTCCCGGGGGCCTCTCCCGCGGCGTCGATCGTCTCGGCGATCGAGGCCGCGGCGCGCCGGGAGGGCGACCCGAACGCCCGCGCGGCGCTCCTCCTCGCCCTGGGGCGGACCGGGCGCAGGGAGGCGATCGCGCCCCTCCTCGCCGCCCTCGAGGAAGGGAACTTCTGGCTCCAGGTGCACGCCCTGGAGGCCCTGGGAAGCGTCGGCGACCCCGAGATCGCTCCGCGCGTCCTCCCGCTCCTCGGGAACGAGACGCTCCGGCAGGCGGTCCTCCACACGCTGGCCCACCTGCGCTCCCCGGTGGCCGCGGAACCTCTCATCCGGCGGGCGGCGGCGGGGGAGCTCGACCCGTTCCTTCTCTCTGCCATCAGGTCGGCCCTCGGCGCGGCCCCTGCGAGCACGCTCGCGTCGCTTCGCCCGGTCTGGCCCGAGGCCGGCGCCGCGCTCCTCGCCGTCGTCTCCGACGCCGAGGCGGACGCCGGGATGCGGACCGATGCGGCGCACGTCATGGCGCTCCTCGACGTCCCGAACGCGGCGCTCGCCATCGTCACCCACGGTCCGTTCCACGACGGCTACGCCGCGCTCAGGTCGCTCGCGAGGTCGCGGCGCGAGGAGGCGCTCCTCGGGTCGCTCCAGGTCGCCGACCCGGAGCCGGCCCTCGAGCTCCTCGACGCCCTTCGCGGGGGGCCCGACGCCCCGACGCTGCTCCCGCTCCTCGTCCACCCGTCCCCCACGGTGAGAGCCGCGGTCCTCTCGAGCGTCCCGGCGGGCCTCGTCCCGGTTCCCGACCTGATCGACGTCCTCGCGGAGGACGACCCGGAGACGGCGCTCGCCGCCGCGCTCGCCCTCGCGGCCGACGAGACGGGGGCGCCGATCGACCAGCTCCCCAAGCGCCGGCGCGCCCTCCTCGACCGTGCGGGCGGGCCGGACGGTCCGGGCCGCGTCGCCGCCCTGACCGCGCTCGCGATGGCCGACGGACCCGACGTCGAGGCGGCGCTTCGCGGGGCCCTCGTGTCGCAGGACCCTTCCGTGAGGGAGGCTGCCGTGGCGGCCGCCGCGAACGGACGCCGGCTCGGCGAGCACGAGCTCGTGGCGCGGCTTTCAGACGAGCCCCCCGCCGTCCGGGCGGCGGCGCTGCGCGGGATCGCGCTCCGCGCCGAGCGAGGGGAGATGCCGGCCGGCGTCACGTGGCGCGACGCCCTCGTCTTCCTCGTCGACGAGCCCGCCGTGGCGGCAGCGGCCGGCGCGGCCGTCGTGGCGCTCGGCGGGCCGGAACGCCCCCGGCTCGTCGAGGAGATGCTCGCCCAGGAGCCGGCCGTCCGCGTCTCGGCCCTCGAGGAGATCGAACGGACGGGGGACGCCGAGGCGGCCCGCAGCGCGGTCGCGGCGACGGGCCACGACGACACCGAGACGGCCTGCGCCGCCGTCAGGGCGCTCGTCGTCGCCGACGCGGCCACGGTGGACGAGGCGCTCCCTCACGCCCTTCGCGACGAGAGGCCGGAGCTGCGCTCCGCGGCGGCCGAGACGATCGCGCTGAGGCCCGCGCCGGAGGCGGGAGGGGCCCTTGGAACGGCCGTGGCGGAGGCGCTCGTCTCCGAGCGGGACCGTCACGTCCTCCGCTCGCTCCTCCTCGCGACGATCCCGGCCGGCGACGCGACGGCCGTCGAGCCGCTTACGCTCGTCCTCGCGCAGGAGACCCCGCCACTCGAGGCGGAAGCCGCGGCCGAGGCTCTCGCCGAACGCTTCCCCGAGGCGTGCCGCCTCGCGTGGAACCACGCGCCCGCGCGGGCCGAGAGGCGGTGGGCCCGCGCCCTCTCCAACGCCGCGCGCCGCCGGGGGCGCGTCCCGAGGGCGTCGTGACCGGGCGTCCGCTGGAGCTGGCCGAAACGGTCTTCAGGCTCTACCAGGACCTTCTCCGCCGCCGGACCGGGTTCGTCCTCGCGGACGCCCAGCGGTCGCGCCTCGAGAGCCGCCTCGGGGCGGAGGCGCGAAGCGCCGGGTCGTTCTACCAGCTCTACGGGCGCCTTCGGAACGAGCCCGCCGACAGCCCGCTCTTCGGGCGGCTCCTCGACGCCGCCGTGAACGGCGAGACCTACTTTTTCCGCGATCCGGCGAGCCTCCGGGCCCTCGCCGAGGAGATCGGCCCGGAACGGCTCCTGGCGGCGGGGCACGACGGCGTCCTCGACGTCTGGTCCGCCGGCTGCGCGACCGGCGAGGAGGCTTACAGCCTCTCGATCGTCCTCCACGAACGCGGAATCCTCCCCGGGCGGAAGGTGAGGATCCTCGGGACGGACCTCTCGCCCGCCCACGTCCGGAGGGCGAGGAGCGCCGTCTACGGGCCGCAGTCCCTCCGGGCGACCTCGCCGGAGAGGCTCCGCGAGAGCTTCGAGCCCGCCGAGGGCGGCCACTTCCGGCTGAAGCCGGCCCTCGCCACGCCCGTCCTCTTCGAGGCCCGGTCCATCCTCGACGAGCCGGCCTCCGGCCCGCTCTTCGACGCCATCCTCTGCAGGAACGTCCTCATCTACCTCGACCAGGAGGCGCGCTCGCGCGTCGTCGACGTCCTCGCCTCGCGCCTGAAACCGGGTGGCTACATCCTCCTCGGCGCCAGCGACGCGCTCGCCGCCGCGGCGTCGCCGCTCACCCTCGTCCGCCTCTCGAACGACGTGGCGTACAGGCGGTAGCCGCGTGCGGGTCCTGGTCGTCGAGGATTCGGCCTACCAGCGCCTGCGGATCGTCGAGGCCCTCCGCGCGGCCGCCGGCGTCACGGAGGTCGAGGCGGTCGGGACGGGCGAGGAGGGGATCCGCCGGCTCCTCACGCACGGCTACGACCTCGTCACTCTCGACCTCGGCCTTCCGGGCATGGACGGGCACGCCGTCCTCCGCTGGATCATGGCGAACCGGCCGCTCCCGGTCGTCGTCATCTCGGCCGACCGCGAGGAGCGCAGCGCGCTCATGGCCCTCGAGGCCGGCGCCCTCGACGTCCTCGCCAAGGCGGGGGCCCAGCCGGAGAGCCTCGCCAGGTGGAAAAAGGCCCTCGCGGACGTCGTCGAAGGGGCGCGGCTCCTCTCCATGGAGAGCCTGCTCCGCCGATCCGCGGGGCGCGCCTCGGGACCGCCCTCGGGCGGCGCGATCCCCGCCCCGACCCGCGTGCCGGCTCTCTTCCCGGGGAGCCCCCCGGGGCTCGTCGTCGCCGCCTCCACGGGCGGCCCGCCGGCCCTGCGGGAGCTCTTTCTCTCCCTTCCGCCGCAGCACGCCGTCGTCGGAGTCGCCCAGCACATGCCGGCGCCTTTCACGAGGTCGCTCGCGCAGCGGCTCGCGTCGGGGACCTCCTGGGACGTCCGGGAGGCCGTGGGCGGGGCCGAGGCGACGCCCGGCGTCGTCTGGATCGCCCCGGGCGGGGGGCACCTCGAGTTCGTCAGGAACGGGGACCGGCTCGTCATGAACGTGGAGCCCCAGGGACCGCCCCCTCGCTGGTGTCCGTCGGCCGACCTCCTCTTCGCCTCGGCCGCTTCGGCGTTCGGGCAGCGCCTCGTCGGCGTCGTCCTCACGGGGATGGGCGACGACGGAGCCGAGGGGAGCCGCGCGATCGCGGCCGCGGGGGGAGCCGTCCTCTGCGAGTCACGCGAGACGGCCGTCATCCCGGGAATGCCCGACGCCGCCGCCCGCGCGGTGCCCGGGGCCCGGAGGGCACCGCTCCAGAGGCTCGGCCTCGAGATCGAGCGCCGCCTCTCGGACGCCGGCCGCTCGCCGGGGTAGAGCACAGCCTCGCGGGCGGCTACACTCGGCGTCCTTTATGGACGCACGCGAAGACCGCACCGCTCTCGAGAAGAAGTGGCAGGCGCGCTGGAACGCCGACCGCGCCGCCTTCGTCGACACCCACGACCCGTCGTCGAAGGGGACCTACCTGCTCGTCATGCTCCCGTACCCGTCCGGGGACCGGCTCCACGTGGGGCACGCGCGGACCTACTTCCTGACGGACGCGCTCCACCGGTACCTGAAGCAGAAGGGCGAGAACGTCTTCTGCCCGATGGGGTGGGACGCCTTCGGCCTTCCCGCCGAGAACTTCGCCATCCAGCGGGGGATCCCCCCTCGCGAGTCGACGATGGCGAACATCGCCGCGATGAAGGAGCAGTTCGCCGGGTGGGGCGTCCTCTACGACTGGACGAAGGAAGTCACGACGTGCGAGCCGGAGTACTACCGGTGGAACCAGTGGCTCTTCCTCAGGATGGTCGAGAAGGGGCTCGCCTACCGGAAGAAGGGGACCGTGAACTGGTGCCCCTCCTGCGCGACCGTCCTCGCGAACGAGCAGGCCGAGGGCGGCACCTGCGAGCGCTGCAAGAACGCCGTGGAGCAGCGCGACCTCGAGCAGGGGTACGTGAAGATCACGGCAGACGCCGAGTGCCCGCTCGCCGGCCTCGACCAGCTCGGGAAGTGGTCCGAGAAGGTCCGGGCGATGCAGCGGAACTGGATCGGCCGCTCCGTCGGGGCCGACCTCGACTTCGAGGTCCCGAGGCTGGGGGAGAGGCTCCGGGTCTTCACGACGCGGCCCGACACGGTCTTCGGCGCCACGGCGATGATCCTGGCGCCCGAGCACCCGGCCGTCCCGCGCCTCATCGAGGGGCACCCCGACCGGGCCGCGCTCGAGGAGTGGGTGAAGGGGGTTAGGGCCCAGGACCGGGTCCAGCGCGAGTCGGAAGGGGCCGACAAGGACGGCCGCTTCACGGGCGCCTTCGCCGTGAACCCGTTCACCGGCGAGGAGATGCCGATCTGGATGGCGAACTTCGTCCTCGCCGGGTACGGCACGGGGGCGATCATGGCCGTCCCCGGGCACGACGTCCGCGACCACGAGTTCGCGACGAAGTACGGGATCCCGATCCGCGAGGTCATCCGCCGCCCCGA
>CALMDF010000216.1 GCA_937864895.1 uncultured Holophagales bacterium
GACGAGCCACGTCTCGAAGACCGGGAGCGACCTCAACCACCTCCTCTTCCGGGTCCTTCCGCGGCTGAAACCGGGCGTCCACGTCCACCCGAACGGCGTCTTCTGGCCGTTCGAGTACCCCGGTACCTGGGTGACGGAGGGGCGGGCGTGGAACGAGGCCTACCTCTGGAGGGCGTTCCTCCTCCACAACGCGTCGTGGGAGATCGCCGTTTTCGCGAGCTTCCTCGAATCGTCGCACCGCACCGGGCTCCTCAGGGAAGTCCCGGAGTGGCAGCGCACGAGGGGCGGAGGGCTCTGGCTGAGGCGAAAGAGCTGAGTCCGGGCCGGGCCCGTCTGCCTACGCCTCTTCGAGGAGCGAGGGGTCCTGCGCCTTGACGAGCTCGAGGAGCCGCTCGCGGAGAGCGTCCTTCATGCCGGTGATGTCCGACACCTTGACGAACTCCTCGAACTCCTCGCTCCCGGAGATCTCCGTCGTCTCGATGATGACCTCGTCGTCCGGCCGGTAGGTCGAGACGGCCGTGGTGATGCAGGTGATCGGCAGCCCGCCGAACTCGGGCCGCCTTTCGACGACGACGGGGAAGCGGAGGGCGGCGAGCATCTCCTTGATCCCCTTCTGCCGGGTGAAGACATGCTCGACGAGGAGGAAGTGGAGGACGAAGCGCCGGAGCTGCTCCTCCGTCCGGTTCCGGTCGGCGAGGACGCGCTTGAGCTCGTCGAGCCCGTAGTCGCGGTAGTTGACGACCCATTTCAGGGGCGAGGCGATCTTGACCGTCTTGCTCTCGCGCTCGCCGCGCGCCGTGTAGGAGTACTCGAGGGACTGCATCTCGAGCGACGCGCTCATGACCTCGAAGGGCGCCTTGAGCTCCTTCGGGAGGTGGAAGGGCTTGCTCCCGGCCACCTCGGCGAAGTCGGCCTGGAGCTCCTTGAGGGCCTTGTCGGCTCCCTTGACGAGCTCCTTGCCGTGTCCCTGGACGTGCTCTCCGAAGACCGTTCGCGGCCGCAACAGGGGCTCGATCGTGATGAGCGTCCCGAGCAGCTCCGCGTGGAGGGTCTCGGAGAGAGAGCGGGTCAGCTTGCGGAGGGCGATGAGCTTCTTCGTGCTGATGGTCGGCATTCGCGTCCCCTCTCCCGGCTCGGTGAGCCGTGCCGGAGCGTCCCTGGGGAAGTGTGTCGCGCCAGTCTGGAGCCGATTCGGCGTCGCGTCAAACCCCGAGCGGCCCGAGCGCCTCGCGCAGGCGCCTGCGGCCCGCCTCGTCGGGGACCTGGGCCGCGAGGGCCTCGACGAGGGCGCTCCAGGTCCCGTGGCGTTTCGCCACCCTCTTCACGAGGACCCGGGAAAGGGGGCCGATCTCGGCCGCGAGCCTCTGCTCGGCGGCCGCCAGGAGCGCGGGGGGAAAGGATCCCGAGCCGGCGGACGAGGCGCCCGAGGGCTGGGAGGAAGGCGGCGGAGCGGGAGTCGCCCGGCCCGCCGGCGTGGCCCCGGACGGGCGGGTGGCGGCGGGGCCCGAGAGGACTTCCGTGAGAAAGGCCGGCCGCGCCCCCTCGTCCGGAATCTGCTCCGCGAGCCGCCGGCAGAGGTCCTCGAAGTCCGCGGCTTCCCGGGCCGCGTTCCGGACGAGGACGCGCGCCAGCGGGCCGATGCGGGCCGCGAGCTTCTCCTCCACGCGCCCGTAGACGTCCGCGTCCCACGCGGCGAGGGAGTCGGTCCCGGCCGGTGCCGGGCCGGGCGTTTCGCCCCCGGCCGCCGGCGGGGAGGTGGCGCCGGCCGGGGCGGGCCTGGGCCACGGGACCGCCGCGGGGGAAGAGAGGGCGTTTGAAAAGGCGGTCTCGAACGCGGACTCGGCGGGATCCGAGCCGGCGGCCGGGGCCGGTGGCTTGGGAGGGGGGCCTGCGGGAAGAATGCCTCCGGCCTGGAGCGCCGCGAACTCGCGATCCGCCTCGGCGGCGCCCTGGGGACGGCGCTCCCGCTCGCGCGCCAGAAGCCGGAGGACGGCCACGGTGAACCCTTCCGAGAGCTCGGGGGTGAATGTCCTCGGGTCGGGCGGCCGTTCGTTCAGGTGCCGGGACATGATGACGGCGCTCGACGGGCCGGGGAACGGCACCTGCCCCGTCACGAGCTGGAAGAGCGTCGCGCCGAGGGAGTAGAGGTCGGCGCGCCCGTCGACGTCGGCGCGCCCCTCGATCTGCTCGGGAGAGATGTAGTACGGCGTGCCCGCGGCGAAACCGGTGGAGGAGGCGCCCGGGTCGTCGATCTTCTTGGCGAGGCCGAGGTCGACGAGCTTCACGAGCCCCTTCTTCCCGAGGATCAGGTTGTCGGGCTTGATGTCGCGGTGGACGATGCCCGCCGCGTGCGCCACGGCGAGCGCCGTGAGCGTCTGCCGGGCGATGACGACGGCGTTCTGCTCGGAGAACCGGCCCCACGTCCGCAGAAAGTGGGAAAGCGAACGCCCCTCGACGAGCTCCATCGCGAGGTACCAGTGGGAGCCGACCTGACCGAAGTCGTAGATCTGCACGATGCCGGGGTGGTTCAGCTTCGCCGCGGCTCGCGCCTCCTTCAGGAAGCGCTGGACGTAGAAGTCGTCCTCGGCGAACTGCTCGGCGAGGAGCTTGAGCGCGACCACCCGCTCCAGCGTGACGTGGCGGGCCCGGAAGACGCGCCCCATCCCGCCCCGTCCCAGCTCTTCCTGGATCTCGTACCCGCCGAAGGTTCGTCCGGGGCCGACTTCCTCGAGCGACATCGTCGACGGCGCCTTCCGGCTACTCCTGCTCCAGCATCGCGAGGGCCTTCCTGAGGCTGATCTTCATGCGCCCGAACGAGGAGGCGAGCTGAGCCACCTCGTCGTGTCCGCCGACCCTCACCTCGGCGACGTCCATGTTGCCGAGGCTCACCTGGTCGGCCATCGCCGACAGCTCGCGGAGCGGCCGGATGACGACGAACCGGAGCAGGAGGTTCAGGATGAGGAGAGTGACGGCGAAAACCCCGACGAGCGTCGCCAGGAGCGTCCGGAACGCGTCGCTGGCCATCTTCACCGGAAGGGACATGGGGACCGACACGACCTGCGCACCGATGATCTCGCCCATCTTCCATCCGAAGCCGTTGCTCGGGCCGTAGGCCCTGATCTGCGAGGCCGGGGCCAGGTCCGGGGTGTCGTGGCAGGCGAGGCACGTCTGGTCCTTCACCTGGATCGGGTGGGAGAGGAAGAGCGACCGGCCCTGCGGCGTGTCGCGCTCCCCGATGATCTCCTTCTTCGCCGTGTCGTTCCGGAACGCCTGCACGAGATCGGCCTCCCAGTCGACGGTCCGGTTGCGCGGATTCGTCGGGTTGAGCGTGGCTTCCTTGTAGGTGTACTCGGGGTTCGTCTGCCGGAGGGCGCTGAAGATCTCGGTCGCCGAGTAGGCCGGAACGGACTGCGGAAGGAACTTCTCCTCGAGGTGCGGGGCGAGGAGCGGCTGGATCTGCCTGATCGTGTAGGTCCGAACCGCGAGCGCCGTCTCCATCATGATCCGCGCGTTCTCGATCACCTGCAGGCGGGCGCTCCTCTGCAGGAGGTCGTGCGAGATCCAGCCTGCCGGGACGAGGGCGAGACCGAATACGGCGATCAGGGCGAGGTTGAACTTCGTCAGGAGACTCATCGGGGCTTTCCTCCAGCAGGGTCCGGGGAGTCTAAGGGAGATGGGGTCTCAGGCCGAAACCTCCCGGGAGCGGGTCGCCGGAGCCCATTCGCCGTCGTCCCGCCCGCCGGAGACAGGCGTTCCTTGACCCGGGGCGTGGCGGTTCGCTACGGTACGGTCGCGGGGGGTGCCTCTTGCCGGAACACAGGACGAGGGCGAACGGGGGCCGAAGGTCTTCGGACGTCGAGCGCCAGCTCGCCGTGGAGGCGGCGGCCCGCGGCGCCGAGGAGATCCTCCGCGCGTACGAGGCGACCCTGGAAGGGTGGGTCCGCGCCCTCGACCTCCGGGACGGCGAGACGCAGGGGCACAGCCGTCGCGTCGTCGACCTCACCGTCCGGCTCGCCAGGGAGTTCGGCGTCTGCACCGAGCAGCTCGTACACGTCCGGCGCGGCGCGCTCCTCCACGACGTCGGCAAGATGGCGCTTCCCGACACGATCCTTCTCAAGGCGGGGGAGCTCGACGAGGAGGAGCAGGCCCTGATGCGGCGACACCCGGAGCACGCCTGGGAGATGCTCAAGGGGATCGACTTCCTGCGGCCGGCGCTCGACATCCCCTTCTGCCACCACGAGCGCTGGGACGGCACGGGCTACCCGCGCGGTCTGAAGGGCGAGGAGATCCCGCTCACCGCGAGGCTGTTCGCGGTCGTGGACGTGTGGGATGCCCTGCGGTACGACCGCGCCTACCGTGCCGGGTGGTCGTCGGAGCGCGTCAAGGAGCACCTCCGGGAGGGCGCCGGAACGCACTTCGACGCGCGGGTCGTCCCGGCCTTTCTCGGGATCCTCGAGAGGGACGGCGAGCCGGTCTTCGCCGACTGGCCCGCCGGGCGCTGAGGCTTCCCGGGCCCGGCGTCACCTCGGGAGGCTCTTCTCCCAGGTGCCGTAGATCGGGTTCGGGAGAGCGAAGAAGCGGACTCCGAAGTCCTCGAAGGCGGCCTCGGGCTCGTCCCGGAGAGACTGGCTCTGGCCGGGGAAGTCCTGGATGTTGTCTCCGACCCAGACGAGGATCTCGACCCGGCCGAGGTCGGGGCGGGCCGTGCCGTTGGCGATGCTCTCCCAGCGGCTCTCCTTCCGGTCGCCAGCGTCGTCGGGGCGGCAGACGAGGATGTCGTGGGGAAGCGCGACGGAGTCGAGGTTCGCGGCGACGTCGGCGCAGAGCGACTGGGCTGTGTTCGTGACGACTGCGACGCGTCCGCCGAGCTTCTGCACCCCGGAGAGGAAGGCCGCGGCGCCCGGCACGGCGGGTCGGCCGCGCCGCCTCACCCACTCGACCCACGCGGGGTCGGTGTGGACGAGGCCCTTCCGCTGGAGCTCGACCTCGTAGCCCGAGTTGTCGATGATCGTCTCGTCGGCGTCCACGGAGACTCCCCAGCTCCCCGCGGCTTTGCCGGCGCTCAGCTTTTCGGCCGCCGCGAGAGCCGCGCGGAAAGTCTGGATCGTGATCGCGCGGTACTCGGCCGAGGCTCGCAGCCAGTGGAGCTCGTCGGTGGGGACGTGCGGAGGCCTCGTCTCGGACGCGCCGGCCGCGGAGGTTCTCGATGCGGGGGCGGTGCTTACGCAGGCGGTGCCGGCCAGGACGGCGACGACAGCCAGGGACGCGAATGCGGGTCTTCTCATGGGGGCGGGCAGTCTACCTCCCGGATGAGTCTCCCGGGATCGCGGGTCTCGAGTCGACCGGGAGGAGACCCACGTCAGGGACGTGGACCTGGAGCACGCGATCGCCCTCGACCCCGGTTTCGCCCCCGCCCCGGTTCGCGGGGGCGTCCTTGACACCCGCGGCACGGCAGCCGGAGCATCCTTCGATGCTCCGGCTCCGGGACGTCCGGAAGGTCTACGAGGGGAAGGCGCGCGTCGTCGCGCTGGACGGGGTGACGCTCGACATCGGCGCCGGCGAGATGATCGCCGTCATGGGGCCGTCGGGCTCCGGGAAGTCGACCCTCCTGAACCTGATGGGAGGGCTCGACGTGCCGACCTCGGGCGCGCTCCTCGTCGCGGGGGAGGACCTCGCGACGAAGGGGGAGGAAGCGCGGTCGCTCTTCCGGCGAACCCACGTCTCCTACGTCTTCCAGGCCTACCACCTGATGCCGACGCTCACGGCCGCGCAGAACGTCGAGCTGCCGCTCCACCTCGCGGGGCGGCCGGCGGCCGAGGCGCGGGAGAGGGCGGCTAAGACGCTCTCCGAGGTCGGCCTCGCTGCCCGGACGACGCACCTTCCCGACGAGCTCTCGGGGGGCGAGCGGCAGCGCGTCGCCATCGCGCGCGCCCTCGTCACGGGCGCACCGCTCCTCCTCGCCGACGAGCCGACCGGCAACCTCGACACGGCGCGCGGCGAGGAGATCCTCGCGCTCCTGAAGTCGATCCACGCGGGGCGCGGGACGACGATCGTCATGGTGACGCACGACGCCCACGCGGCCGCGGCGTGTGAGAGGGTCGTGACGTTCCGCGACGGGCGCGTGGTGGAGGACAGGCGGGGTTGAGGTTCCTCCTCCGGACCCTCTCCCTCTCCTACGTCCGGCGGCACCGCGCCAAGACGTTCCTGACGCTCCTCGGCGTCGTCGTCGGCGTGGCGACGTACGTCGCCGTCGCCGGGGCGCGCGGGAGCCTCCTCGGAGGCATCCGCGACACGGTCGACCGGATGGCGGGGAAGGCGCAGCTCCAGCTGACGCAGGAGGGGGGCGTTCCCGAGGAGCTCCAGGAGGCGATCCGCGAGCGGCCGGGAATCCGCGCGCAGTCGCCCGTCGTCGAGCAGGTCGTCGTGCCGGAGCGGGGCGAGCTCGGGAGCCTCCTCGTCCTGGGCGTCGACCTCCTCGGCGACCGTGAGATGCGCGACTACGGCTTCG